>NZ_JAPZSR010000152.1:0-24882 GCF_027531875.1 Microcystis sp. LE19-84.1B
ATTTTGGCCGCAGGGCTTGCGGTGTCAGTCTGTAGAGCGACCATAAGACCAGAACAGAGTAAATCTGTTAAGGCAGGTGCGGAACCCCGCAAGGGAAAGAAGCAGAAACCCAAATCGTGAGGTTTGGGAATCACCGTCCGTTTACGGCGGTGAGGATGTCAATATTAGTTGTTTTTTTTCGAGATCGAGCTAGAATTAATTAACCTGTTACACAATCAATTCTAAGGCTTGCCAACGGCTAATAGAGTCAATTTTGGCCGCTAACTGGTTCCTGTGTCAATCGACTTTTTTTTATTAGCGGCGAAATCGATTTGACCACGTTTAGGATCATTGTCATCATCTCTAGACAACCAGCTATTGTTCTGACGTTCCCCAAAACCAGAGACTTCCTCCCCCACCATTAAGATAGGCTAAGACGCATTTTAACCGCCTATCCTTAAGATTGGCTAAATCTCCTCAAATCCCTTTACCGTTGCAAGAGTGCCTCATCTCAACAAGCAATTTAAATTCGCGGGCAGCTTAAGTAGGGAGGCACAATTATTTGTAGGATGGGTTAGCGGTAGCGTAACATAATCGGCCGTTGGGTTTCATACTTCAACCCAACCTACGTTCATCTTATATTTAATTCCACCCACCCACTTAACTGCTAGATTAGCTGACCAATTTTGTTTAGCTGTTAACTTTTGTAAAAAAAACATTAGCTGTATCCTATTGTACAGCTAGACTAAAAATAGCTAGAAAAAGCAGTTAGATCGGCAAGAGGGAAAAGGTACAAACCCTGACTGGGAGATGAGGGTTAAATACGCAAATAATCCTGAATTACCGCTCTGAAGTTGGCTTTACCGACAGCAAAAGACCAGATTAATCAGGGAAACATCGTCAGATCAACTAATCAATATAGCTTCTTAGGTGTCTGGGAGTGAAAAAGACAGAAAACGAGGGTTTTCTAGTTTCTATAACTGCACTAATCAGAGACCTAGAACTTAGCTCTAAACCGACAACTAAATTATCAGGAGAATTGGGGTTATGCTGACTCTACACACGCTGACCAATGATAGTATCTCTTGTCCCTTGTCCGATCGCATGGAGAATGTCAATTTCCACTACGAATTAGAAAATCAAATTCATCCCACCTACGGCCTCGAAAACCTAGGCATGAAAAATCTCGGTCGCGTTTATCGCAATCTTTCCGTACCGCAATTAGTCGAACAGGCGATCGAACGTCATGAGGGCGTTTTAGCCGATAATGGGGCTTTAGTGGTGGAAACGGGTAAATATACCGGTCGTTCCCCCAAAGATAAATTCATTGTCAAAGAAACCACCAGCGAAAAGGAAATCGACTGGAATCAGCATAACGCTCCGATTAGCGAGGAAAAATTCCAGCAATTATACCGAAAAGTCCTCGCCTATGTGCAGGGAAAAGACCTATATATCTTCGATGGTTACGTCGGGTCCGATCCTAATTGTCGCTTTGGCGTGCGCGTCGTCACCGAAATCGCCTATCATAACCTCTTTGCTCATCAGTTATTCCTCCGGCCCAGTGCGATCGAACTAGCTGCCCATGAAACTGATTTTACCGTGATTGCCCTGCCGGGGTTACAGGGAGATCCCGAGGATGACGGACTGAACAGCGAAGCCTTTATCGTCCTCAACCTGGCCAAAAAAATCGTTCTCATCGGTGGCACTCGCTACGCTGGCGAAATCAAAAAATCCGTCTTCTCGATGATGAATTACCTGATGACCAAACAAGGGGTTTTACCGATGCACGGTGCCGCTAACATCGATAAACACGGTCATACAGCCCTCTTTTTCGGTCTCTCCGGTACGGGGAAAACCACCCTTTCCGCCGATCCTAAACGCAGCCTCATCGGTGATGATGAACACGGTTGGTCAGAAGACGGCATTTTTAACTTTGAAGGCGGTTGTTATGCTAAAACCATCCGTTTAAGTGCCGAATACGAACCCCAAATCTGGGCGGCGATTCAATTTGGCACTATTCTCGAAAACGTGATCCTCTCCCCCGATAATCGCCTTCCCGACTACGATGATGGACGTTTGACCGAAAACACCCGCGCCGCCTATCCCCTGCGTTATATCCCTAATTGTGCCGTATCTGGCATGGGGACCCACCCGAAAACGATTATCTTTTTAACTGCCGATGCTTTTGGGGTACTGCCACCAATCGCCAAATTAACCAAGGACCAGGCGATGTATCATTTCCTCTCCGGTTATACTAGCAAATTAGCGGGAACGGAACGGGGAATCAGCGCCCCACAGGTGACTTTTTCCAGTTGTTTCGGTCAATGTTTCTTCCCTCTCTCACCCCTCGTCTATGCCCAAATGTTAGGGGAACGTTTAGAACAACATCCCGAAACCTCCGTTTATCTGATTAATACTGGTTGGTCCGGTGGTCCCTACGGAGTCGGCGATCGCATTTCGATCAAACACACCCGCGCTATGGTTTCCGCCGCTTTAAATGGCGATTTAGAGGAAGTCGTTTTTCATCCTCATCCCATCTTTCAAGTTCTCGTTCCCGAAATTGTCCCCGGAGTTCCCAAAAAAATCCTCGACCCGCGACAAGCATGGCAAGATGGCGAATCCTACGACCTACAAGCGCGAGAATTGGCCCATCGTTTCGTGGAAAATTTCCGTCAATTTACCACTGCCTCCCAAGAAATAATTGCAGCCGGTCCAATTTGGGAATAGCAACATCAAGGAATCGGTTATCAACTAGGGTTTGCGGCAAAAAGTTTGTTGGTGGGGTTATCAGTTATCAGTTATCAGTTATCAGTTGTCAGATGTGAGTTTTCAGTTCACTGTTTACTGTTTACTGAAAAAAGGTTCCCCACTTCCCCACTTCCCCCTCTCCAGCACTCCCTACACCCTTCTATTGCCCATAGCTTGTCCAGCGAGATAACCAGTGGTCCAAGCGCTTTGAAAATTAAATCCCCCCGTGACTGCATCGATATCTAGTACCTCCCCGGCAAAATATAACCCCGGACAGATTTTACTTTCCATAGTTTTAAAATCCACTTCCTGAAGATTCACTCCCCCAGAGGTGACAAATTCCTCCTTAAACACCCCTTTCCCTTTGATTTGATATTCCCCCTGCTGTAATTCAATCATCAATCGATTGAGAGTATTTTTAGATAATTCTGCCCAGGGAGTTTCTGAGTTAACAGTCAAGTAACTTAATAAACTCTGCCAAAGACGCTTAGGTAACTGCTCAAAGGGACAATAATTAAAAAGTTTTCTTTTGGGATATTCACTTTTAGTTTGTAAGATAATTTCTCGCAATTTTTCAGGATGATAATCCACCAACCAATTAATTATTAAAGGCATTCGGTAATGATGCTCGTGAAGTACCCGCGCTCCCCAAGCAGAAAGTTTTAAAATAGCCGGTCCACTAACTCCCCAATGGGTAATTAATAAAGGTCCGATTTGTTCTAATTTACTTCCCCCAAGACGAACTCGCACTTTATCCACAGTAACCCCTAACAAATCTTTCAGACGAGGATCGGCAATTTGAAAGGTAAATAAAGAAGGGACAGGAGAGACTAGAGAATGACCTAAATCTTGAGCGGTGCGATAACCAAAAGGACTACTTCCCGTAGCAATTAACAGCTTATCTGCTCTAATTTGCTCATCTATTTTTAATTCAATTAAAAAACTTTCTTCCTGTTTTTTTACGGATTTAACTGGGGAATTTAGCCTTAAATTAACCCCAGCAAAAGTCGCACTTTCCCGCAGACAATTAACAATAGTTTCAGAATTATCGGTGCTGGGAAACATTCGTCCATCCGCTTCCGTTTTTAGTTTTACCCCCCGCAATTCAAACCATTTAATAGTATCTTGGGGTTGAAACCGACTAAAAGCTCCCCGTAGTGCTTTGCCACCGCGAGGATAATAATTAACCAATTGGGAAACATCAAAACAATGATGGGTGACATTACAGCGTCCCCCTCCCGAAATCCGCACTTTAACTAGGGGTTCTTTTGCCGCTTCTAGGATAGTAACGCCAGCTTTTGGGTTAGATTCTGCCGCTTTAATTGCGCCAAAAAATCCCGCTGCCCCGCCACCAATTACGACTATTTGAGTCATATAAGTAAGTGGTTATAATTGAATTGAAGATAGATTTTGTCTTTGATCCCCCCTTAATCCCCCCTTGATAAGGGGGGTGTCGATCCCTCCTTAATCCCCCCTTGATAAGGGGGGTGTCGATCCCTCCTTAATCCCCCCTTGATAAGGGGGGTGTCGATCCCTCCTTAATCCCCCCTTGATAAGGGGGGTGTCGATCCCTCCTTAATCCAAGGAAAAAGTTAAGTTTAAACTGCCAAAAATCGCTGAATGACTTCTTGACTTAATTCGCTTGTGAAACCAGAAGCAACAATTCCCCCTTTCTGCATGGCGTAATATCGATCAGCTTGGCGGACAAAATGCAGGTGTTGTTCTACTAATAAAACGGCGATTCCTTTGCTGGCAACAATACGCCGCACCGCTGCTTCAATTTCGAGAATAATTGACGGTTGAATTCCTTCTGTGGGTTCATCTAAAATTAATAATTTTGGTTCCCCAACTAAGGCGCGAGCGATGGCTAATTGCTGTTGTTGTCCACCGCTTAAATCTCCTCCCATCCGCGATAACATGGTTTTTAAAACGGGAAATAAATCAAAGATTTCTTCGGGAATTTTGGCATTTTTTCTCCTTGTGGGTAAAGCTTCCAAACCGAGAATTAAATTTTCTTTTACCGTTAAACGGGGAATAATATCCCTACCCTGCGGCACATAACCCAGTCCTAGTCTGGCTCTTTGATCTGAGGTTTTATTAATGAGGTTTTGTTGCTCATAATTAATTACTCCCGCTCGCGGTTTTAAGATACCCATTAGGGTTTTTAATAGGGTAGTTTTACCCACGCCATTACGTCCGATTAAACAGACCATTTCTCCCGCATTAATGTTAAGATCAACATCTCTTAAAATATGACTTTCTCCGTAGTAAACATTGAGATCAGATATGTGTAACATTGTCAACCCTTTTTAACTAATTTTAATCATTTTACTTTTTATTCTTCCGAGGAACCTAGATAAACTTCAATAACTTTCGGATCATTTTGAATTTGCTCCATATTCCCCTCACAGAGAACGGTTCCTTGATGTAAAACCGTGACTTTACGGGCAATTTGACGGACGAATTCCATATCGTGTTCAATGACAATAATTGAATGACTTTCCGCTAGATTTAATAACAAATTGCCCACGTTTTCTGTTTCCTCATCGGTTAATCCTGCCACGGGTTCATCTACTAGCAGTAAATCTGGTGACTGGGCCACTAATTGACCAATTTCTAAGCGTTGTTTTTCGCCGTGGGACAGTAAAGAAGCGGATAAATCAGCTTTAGCAGTTAACCCGATAATTTCCAATAAACCAATAACTTTTCTGCTATCTTCTAGCGGAGGACGACCGAAAAGAGTCGAGAAAACATTTTTATTACGGTTGCTAACTAAATCGAGATTTTCTCGCACAGTTAGATTTAAATATACCCTAGGAGTTTGGAATTTGCGACCAATACCTAAACGAGCGATCGCATATTCAGGAATTTTGCGGAGATCTCGACCTTTAAATAATACCCGTCCGACGGTGGGTTGCACTTTCCCAGTAATCACATCTAAAAAAGTGGTTTTTCCCGCACCATTGGGACCGATAATCACCCGCAATTCTCCCGTATCCATACTGAAATTAAGATTATTGAGAGCTTTAAAACCCCCAAAACTAACGGTAAGATTCTCGATTTCTAAGATTTTTCCAGTCATAATTTCTAAGAGGGAGTGGGGAAGTGGGGAAGTGGGGAAGTGGGGAAGTGGGGAAGTGGGGAAGTGGGGAAGTGGGAAGTGGGAAGTGGGAAGTGGGAAGTGGGAAGTGGGGAAGTGGGGAAGTGGGGAAGTGGGGAAGTGGGGAGAAAAAAACTGATTACTGATTACTGATTACTGTCTCCTGTCTCCTGACTCGGAGAATACTAACAGAATAAGATCACTTATGCTCTAATTCTTCTCTTTCCAGTTGCACTTCTGGATCTTCCTCAATACTAGGATAGGTAATTAAAGTTTTGCGGAAACCAAAATGAGTCAGCAAACGTTTAATCCCACCGAGAATACCATCGGGAAGCACTGTCACCACAATTAGGAATAGGGCCCCTTGGAAAAATACCCAGACTTCCGGCAATTGTTCGCTTAAAAAAGTTTGGGCCATGCGTACCAATAAAGTACCGATAACTGCCCCCACAAGGGTAGCGCGTCCCCCCACAGCCACCCAAATCACCATTTCAATGGAAAAAGCCACATCCATAGAGTTAGGAGTGATAATTCCGGTTTGCACGGTGTAAAGAGCGCCAGCGACACCGGCAATCGCTCCAGAAATGGCAAAAACTAACACCTTAAACCAAGTAGGATCATAACCAGAAAAACGAACCCGCACCTCATCATCGCGAATGGCGACTAATAAGCGCCCAAATCTGCCTGTAGTTAACCAACGACAGAGGAGATAAATAGCCAGTAAACAGACAATTGTGAGTAAATAAAAGGCCACTTGAACGGCATCGGAACCCACCAGTAACCCGAAAATTGTTTGGGTATCGGTTTTTAAGCCATTAGTGCCGTTAATTAACTTCTGTTGACCGTTAAAAAAGTTAAAAAATACCAGTAAAGCCGCTTGGGTTAAAATCGAGAAATAAACCCCTTTAATGCGATTGCGGAAGATTAAATAACCTAATAATCCTGCCACGATCGCTGGTACAATAATTAGGGCTAAAATTGTCAAAGGTAGGGAATAAAAAGGTTGCCAAATAAAAGGTAATTCTGTCACCCCATAGAGAGTAAAAAATTCGGGCATTTTTCCGGGGGGTAACTGAAGATTTAGGTACATGGCCAAAGCGTAACCACCGAGAGCAAAAAAGATGCCATGACCAAGACTTAATAAACCCGTATAACCCCAGATTAAATCTATCCCCAAAGCGACAATAGCGAAGGAAAGAAATCGCCCCAATAAACGCAAGCGGAAAGCCGACAAAGCTAAGGGCAAAAACACCGCAAAGATAACCACCAATCCAACGATAACAGCGATTTCCGTGATTAACTTTTTCTTTTCCCGTTGTCGGGATTCGTTTCTAGTGATGGTTTCGGTAATCATAATCTATAACTCGGCAGTACGTCCTTTAGGAGGAAAAATTCCCGCAGGTTTGAATTGCAAGAAAGCAATAATTAAAGCAAAAATCATCACTTTGGCCATGCTAGTGGTGGAGAAAAAGGTGAAGAAATCCGTTAGGGGTTTTAGTGCTGCCACGGAACCGGACATCAGGGCAAAAGTTCCCGAACCAATTAAATAATTAGCCACACCAATGGCCATGGCCGCGATAATAGTTCCTAGTAGATTACCCACTCCTCCCACCACCACTACCATAAAAGTATCAACGATATAATTTTGTCCCACATTTGGACCGACGGAACCTAAGAAACTAATCGCGCAACCGGCAACTCCAGCTAATCCCGAACCGAGGGCAAAAGTCAAAGCATCCACTTGATTTGTTGGAATGCCTAAACAGGCACTCATCTGGCGATTTTGGGTGACAGCACGAATGCGTAAACCCCAAGAAGATTTATTTAAAAACCAATAAGTCCCTAACAAACAAAGAGCAGTTAAAATGATAATAAATATACGGGTGTAGGGCATTTGAAAACCCAGTAAAGGTAAACCTCCCCGTAACCAAACAGGAGCGGTTACATCGACGTTTCTGGCACTAAACCAGGGTTTAGCAAGAACGGAATTAAAAGATAAAAGATAGCCTAATAATCCAGCGATAGCTAGGGATAAAGGGAGGGTGATACCGATAGCTAAACTGCGAATTCTCTCCCAATCTAGGCGACGACTTAACACCTTCATTGCCCCAAAAAATAAGAGACAGAAAACTATTAAACTAATTGCTAATAAGCCGTTGACACTTCTGACAAATTGTTGCAGAATTAAGCTAACTCCCCAAGTAGCCAGCAGCGTTTCTAGGGGTCTGCCGTAGAGAAACCTAATCACCCCCCTTTCTAATAATAATCCCGCCAATCCCGACACTAAAAAAGCGATCGGTAGGGCGAATAAAACATAAGTATCAAAGAAGGGAGAACCGAAACCTTTAAAGACATTTTGCACCACAAAAGTACTGTAGGCCCCTAACATCATTAACTCACCGTGAGCGAGATTAATTACCCCCATCAGTCCAAAGACAATCGCTAGTCCTAAAGCGGCCAGCAATAGCACAGAACCGATGCTAATACCATTAAATAAT
Source organism: Microcystis sp. LE19-84.1B (assembly GCF_027531875.1). Classification (NCBI taxonomy): domain Bacteria; kingdom Bacillati; phylum Cyanobacteriota; class Cyanophyceae; order Chroococcales; family Microcystaceae; genus Microcystis; species Microcystis sp. LE19-84.1B. The sequence goes on from NZ_JAPZSR010000152.1 coordinate 8,326, forward strand.
CCTTCCAATAATGCTGACACTTTTCGTTATTCCTGTGCATTTTTAAGCTTTAAAAAGTGGGGTGAACAGTAATGTCCACCTCACCCTCGTTATTGTCTGGAAAAATTACTAAAACTAGGATTTTTCCATTTTGAATTTACCGCCCTTGGCCGGATCAGTCCAGTCACAGGCAAAGCCCTTAGTTTCGGGGACAAATTGGTTCCAAGGTTGCGGATCCACTACCCCCGGAGTTGACCAAACGATGTTAAATAGACCATCATCTCTCACCTGACCAACCCGGACGGTTTTGGAGATATGATGATTGGGGAACATTTGCACCGGTCCTTCGGGAGCATCAAATTTTTGTCCGATGGCGGCGGCGCGAACTTTGTCCAGATCATCGGCGGTTCCCGCTTGTTCCACCGCTTGCTTCCAGAGATAGACCATAATATAGGCCGCTTCCATGGGGTCATTGGTCACGCGATCCTCACCATATTTAGCTCGAAAAGCCGCAACAAATTTCTTGTTAGCGGGGGTATCTACGGTTTGGAAATAGTTCCAGCAAGCGTATTGACCGAGGAGATATTCCTTACCAATCTGTTTAACTTCTTCCTCGGCAACACTCACCGACATGACCGGATATTTATCGGGAGTTAAACCGGCCGCTTGCAGTTGTTTAAAGAAAGCCACGTTACTGTCACCGTTAAGGGTGTTGAAAATAACGCCGCCATCGGGTAAAGCTTGCTTAATTTTGGTAATAATCGGGGTAACTTCCGTGTTACCTAGGGGTAGATAGTCTTCGCCCACGGTTTCGCCGCCTTTCGCCTTTAACTGCTCTTTAATGATCGTGTTGGCGGTGCGGGGAAAAACGTAGTCGGAACCGACGAGGAAGAATTTTTTCCCTTTATTTTCCAGCAACCAAGTCACTGCTGGCTCGATCTGTTGGTTAGGTGCGGCACCGGTGTAGAAGATATTTCTAGAACACTCTTGACCCTCGTACTGGACGGGATACCAGAGCATATGGTTTTTAGCTTCAAATACGGGTAAAACCGCCTGACGACTGGCGGAAGTCCAACAACCGAAGACGGTCACAACTTTGTCCTGGTCGATCAGTTTGGTGGCTTTTTCGGTAAAAGTTGGCCAATCGGAAGCGCCATCTTCCACCACTGCCTCGATCTGTTTACCAAGAACACCACCGGCGGCATTGATTTCCTCGATCGCCAGTTTTTCCGCATCGACTACGCTGGTTTCACTGATGGCCATGGTGCCACTGAGGGAGTGCAGAATACCCACCTTAATTGTCTCTCCAGAAGCCGGGGCGGGACTAGCAGCTGGGCTAGAACTGGCCGTGGGGGTTTGGTTTTGCCCACCGCAAGCTTTTAACAGAATACTGGTTCCCAAAGCGGCAGAACCGTACAGGAGAAATTTACGTCGTCCTAAATTTGACATGATGATCTTGAACTAACCTCGCTGACAATATTAGCTACTTCACACGGATGTTTTTGCTGAGGAGATTTTCGGGAATCTTTCTACGAATATCTGTGTGATATTACGGCTAGGTTAGCAGATTTTTTGTAACTTTCGCTACTTTTTGGCTGTTTTTTGTAGTTTTCGCTGCTTTTTTCCAAAAAATTAATTATTTTTACGGAATTTGCCTCAGTTTTTTAGCTATCAGGAGTCGGGAGACAGGAGGCAGGAGATAGGGTGATAGGGTGATAGGGTTTTGGGGTGATAGGGTGATGAGACAGCTTTCCCACTTCCCCACTTCCCCACACCCTGCCCCCCCGATGTCGGGGGGGTTGGGGGGCCACACCCTGCCCCCAGGAAAAGCTTTTTGCCGCAAACCCAATGATCAATCCGAATCTGGCCAAAGCAGCCGGACAGCAAGCAGCGCAAAACCAATGGCCGCTATTGCTTTTAATATCTTAGCGGGGAATAACTGCGCCATACTGCCCCCCGCAAGGACTCCTAAGAAACTGGTCAGGATTAAGGCGGTAATTGAGCCAAAAAAGACAGCTTTGGGTGATTTGGAACTGCCACCGAGAGCGATCGCTACTAATTGACTTTTATCGCCGATTTCTGCCAAAAAAACCGTGATAAATGTCAGTCCGAATAATTGCCAATTCATAAATTCTAGGGAGATGGGTGGTGGGGAAGTGGGGAAGTGGGGAAGTGGGGTGATGGGGAGGTGGGGAAGCTGTCTCATCACCCTACCACCCCAAAACCCTATCACCCTATCTCCTGACGACCGACTCCTGAATACTGAATACTGATCACTGATCACTGATAACTGATTGCTTAGAGAATATCGCTGATCAGTAAACCAGTGATCAAAAGGAGAAGGATAGCGACACCGATATCTAAGGTTTTGGGGGAAAGACGACGAGCAATCCAATAACCGATCAGGACACCGAGGAGACTGGTAGCGATTAAAGCGCTGGCTGCCCCAGCAAAAACCACCCAGGGGGATTGGGATTCGGCACTGATCAGAAGGGTGGCTAATTGGGTTTTATCGCCGATTTCAGCCAAAAATATGGTTAGGAAGGTGGAACTAAACACCGTCCAAAAACTCCAAGAAGGTGGATTATCTGGCTTTTTCTCGGTTGAGGCGATCGATTTGCTATCACTCATCGGCTAATTTAACAATATCGGGTTAAGAAATAATTTTCATACTTTTTTCATTTTAGCCCGACCGGTTTTCTGGCGATAGTTTCTGCTGTTGATTACGCTGTCTCCCCCCCCTCAATAGTTAAAAAACCCTAGTCGATCGAGGTGGAGTTTCCATCCTAGAGTTTAATAATTATTAGACTAGGACGAGCGCAAATCCCTTGGAGGTATAGCCCCTATGACCAGTGAAAGTGTTGTACAGGACAGAGATTATACTCTGATTATTGACAAAAGTGGCAGTATGTCCACTGCTGATAAACCCAGTGAGAAAACCCGTTGGCAAATTGCCCAAGAATCCACCCTCGCCTTGGCTAGAAAGTGCGAGGAAATCGATCCCGACGGCATCACTATCTATCTTTTTTCCGGACGTTTCCGACGCTATGATAATGTTACTTCCGATAAGGTGACACGAATTTATCAAGAAAATGAACCGATGGGGAGGACAGACTTGGCAGCTGTGCTTCAAGATGCCCTCGATAATTATTTTCAGCGCAAAACTGCCGGCAAAACTAAACCCAACGGAGAAACTATTCTGGTGATTACCGACGGAGAACCAGATGATCGCAAAGCGGTGATGCGTCAAATTATCGAAGCTTCTCGAAAACTCGATAGCGATCAAGAATTAGCCATTTCTCTGATTCAAGTAGGCCATGATCGGCAAGCAACCGAATTTCTCAAAGCTTTAGACGATCAACTAGAAACGGCGGGGGCCAAATTCGATATCGTTGACACAATTACTATCGATGATATGGAAGATATGACCCTAGCGGAAGTTCTTCTCAACGCCATCACCGGTTAATTTCTAGCCAGTAGGGGTGATATCTCTTCACCCCTACTCAAGGAGGATTTAACTGCTAGTCAGGGCGACAAATTTATCTTTTTCTTCATCGGATAATTGCTCCGATTGTCCAGTGATTTGTTTGTAGATTTTGAGATATTCCAAAGCGGATTTATACCAACTAAAATCTTGAGTCATTGCCCGTTGCTGTAGTTTTTGCCAATCCTGTTTATAACGGAAACTTTCCCAAGTCCGGATCATACAGGTAAACAGGTCTAAAGGTTCATAGCGATCGAAACTAAATCCTGTTCCTTTTTCCTGAATCGGGTCGTGGAAAGACACCGTATCGACTAAACCACCGGTGCGGCGTACCATGGGGATGCAACCATAACGCATGGCCATTAATTGGGAAATGCCGCAGGGTTCAAAACGGGAAGGCATTAACAAAGCATCGGCCCCCCCATAGATGCGACGGGAAAGGGCATCACTATAGAGAAGATGCAGGGACATTCGCCCCCGGAAACGGGAAGTCATCTCCCATAGTTGGGTTTCATAATAGCGATCGCCTGTACCCAAAATAATCAATTGTGCATCAGTATAGGTGAGAAAGCGATCTAAAATTTGCATCACTAGATCAATACCTTTTTGTTCCACCAAACGCGTCACCATCGCCATGACAAAGGCACTTTTACTGACCTGTAGCCCCACTTCTTCTTGCAGGGCAATTTTATTGGCCAGACGTTTTTCGATGGTTTCTGGGGTAAAATTCTGCTTAAGATAAACATCTTTAGCCGGGTCATACACCTCCGTATCGATGCCGTTGACAATCCCCACCAGATTGCCGGAAATATAGGACAATAATCCCTCTAAATTTTCGCCATAAATGGGGGTCTGTATTTGACGGGCATAGGTGGGAGAGACGGTGGTGACGCGATTGGCAAATTGAACCGCCGCGGCCATGGTATTATCGCCCTGCATATACCAAGGACACCAAGTCATTTTTTCTAACGCCTCCCGCCAAGGACCCTGGTAGGCGAGATTATGGATAGTAAAAACGGTGCTAATATCGGGGTCTTGGTGCATCCAGACGGGAATCATGCCCGTGTGCCAATCATGACAGTGAATAACTTGCGGTTTCCAGTAATTCCAAGCGAATTCCGCCGCACCATTGGCAAATAGGGTAAATCGCCAGGCCTCATCTTCGCCTCCGTAGATACTGCGTCCAGAGAAAGCTAGATGACCAAAGAGGTAGAGAGGAATATCCGTATCGGGTAAAACCGTCTCATAGACTAAAAAATCCTGAAACATGGCGAATCCTGACCAAATGGGTTCGGAAGGGATGTCCATTTTTTCTTGGAGAAAACCGTAGTAGGGCAGAAAAATCCGCACGTCATGACCTAGCTGACGCAAGACTTTCGGTAATGCCCCAATTACGTCTCCCATTCCCCCAACTTTGGCCATTGGGGCGGCCTCGGCACCCACAAATAGAATTCGCATACTCTTCCCGCTTCACTTCACGACGACAAGAAATTTTAACAGATAAAACCCCCCTAGCAGGATTTGCCCGCAGGTTATTATCGGATTAGCCTAGATTTTTCTTTCACCAACCAGAGAGCCAACGAGGGGAAAATTAGCTGTTTTGGACATTATTAAGTTTTGTAGCCTTTTTTTGCCGGCTTTTTATTCGGAATAAGTGTTTAAGATTTTGGATGGACTCTACCAAAGAAGACAAAGTAAACTATAGCAATCCTAAATCATTTTCTAAAAACAACTGTATTGATGAATTTTAGGAAAATCAAATTTATGATCGATCATCAATACAAAATTCAAATAAAAATTTGACAATCTTAAAAGACTTGCATAAATACCAGCGTTGTCAAATTGAAAGATGCTCCGAATCAGCTAGGAACTGAAATTACTTTGATAGCAAGGATAGCATTGCATCTTGACAATTAGTGTTTAATGAACGAATAGTGCCGATGGTTGGGCTTAAGTGGGGAACAAGAGTCGCTCGATTTAGCAGTGGAATTAGCCCTACAATCGGCCTAGGGCTAATTCCGGAATTAGCCCTACAATCGGCGTTGTCAAATTGAAAGATGCTCCGAATCAGCACCGGAGCATTGCATCTTTCCTCTTCTGATCTGACAACGCCCCCGTTTTCTTGTATTTAGAAAACGGGTTTCTTTGAGAAACTATTGAGAAAACGGGTTTCTTTGAGAAACCCGTTTTCTGCAAACGCCTATTTAGAAACCCGTTTTCTTGTATAAATGTTAATTTTTGTTACAGAGGTTGAAAAATTGACACTTGTTGTGCCAGAATTGTCGGCAATAAACTTTTGCTGTTAATGTCATGACTTCCACTTTTTTGCCGATTCTTCCTGCTGTTTACGATGTTTTGTTTAATTTCGCTCAATCTGATGGTTTTTGGGCGAATTTAGAAACTGCTTTTGGCACAAGTTATGATGTGGTTAAGGCGACGGAATTACGACAGCAGTGGCAAAGTCGAAATTTCGGTCAACTTCCCCCAATTGAGGTACTCAGTGATGAGGTTTTGGGGACGGCGAATGGGGCATATTCCAGTAGTACGAATAAGATTTATCTATCAGCATCTTTTTTACATACGGCTTCGCCAGCAACGATAGTTAAGGTAATTTTAGAAGAAATTGGGCATTATGTGGATGCTCAAGTTAATCCGGTGGATAGTGCGGGAGATGAGGGGGCAATTTTTGCAGAGTTGGTGTCAGGAGAGAGTTTATCTAGTCAGCAGTTGCAAGTGCTTAAATTAGAAAATGATACTGCTATTGTTGAGATTGATGGACAGCAAATTCAGATTGAACAGAGTATAACTACAACCGATTTGAATAGCGTAACTGCGGCCAATCTTGTTACCGCTTTAGTCGGCTCTGGTGTTACAGTAAGCAGTATCAGTTTTACAGGTGCTAATGTTGCAGCAGGACTTTTTAGTGGCGGACTAGCAGCAGGTTTAGGCATCAATGGGGGGATTGTTCTCAGCAGCGGGAATATTGCTCTTGCCACAGGTCCAAACAACAGTAATTCTGCTGGTGCTAATAATGGTAAGTCAGGTGACACAGACCTAAATAATATAGTCACTCCGAGAACTACAAATGATGCGGCAGTATTAAAGTTTGACTTTATTCCGTTATCTAGCACTATCAGCTTCGCTTTTGTCTTTGCGTCCGAAGAGTATCCTGAGTATGTTGGTTCGTCGTATAATGACGTTTTTGCTTTTTTCGTGAATGGGGAAAATATTGCTCTCATTCCTGGGACAACAACGCCTGTTTCTATCAATAATGTCAGCCCTGTCACTAACTCGGCATTTTTTATTTCAAATACTGGGGGTGCTTTCGACAACCAATTCGATGGTTTTACAACGGTATTGAGTGCAACTGCTGACAAGCTTGCCCCTGGAATTCCAGCAACAATAAAGCTGGCAATTGCTGATACGACTGACTTTATTTTCGACTCGGCAGTCTTCATTCAAGCAGGCAGTTTTGGAAACCCAACTATTGTAACCGTGACTGCTACTGATGCCAACGCTGGTGAAGGTACGCCCGTCAATCCTGGCACATTTACTATCAGTCGGACAGGTAGCACAGCCAGTCCTTTAACCGTAATTTACTCAATTTCAGGAACTGCTAGTAGCACTGATTATAACGCTCTTCCTACGAGCATAACTATTCCGGCAGGACAGGCTGCTACGACGATTACGGTTACTCCAACTGATGATACTGTGACAGAAGGGAGTGAGACTGTAATTCTGTCATTAACTGATACTATCAGTTACGATTTGGGAACACCGAATAGCGCTACGATAGTTATCGCTGATAATGAAGTACAGTCTGTTAATGTCACCCTCTCTGTCAGCCCCGCCAGCGTCCCTGAAGATGGAACACAAAATCTAGTTTACACTTTTAACCGTACAGGTTCTACAACCAATCCTTTAACAGTGAACTTTACTGTTGGTGGCGGGGCTGCTTTTAATACAGACTATACCCAAACAGGTGCGAACACTTTTTCTGGAACTACAGGAACCGTCATTTTTGCCGCGAATTCTAGCACGGCGACCGTAACAATTGACCCGACACTAGATACTACAGTTGAACCCAACGAAACCGTCGCTTTAACTCTCGCTTCAGGAACTGGTTATACAGTGGGTACAGCAACAGCAGTAACTGGAACAATTATCGATGACGACCAGAGTATTACTTTAACGATAAATCCCGCAAGTGTGACAGAAGATGGGACAGCCAACTTAGTCTATACCTTCACCCGTACAGGAGTAACAACAAATGCTTTGACAGTAAATTATACAGTTGGGGGGACAGCTACTTTTAGCACAGATTACACTCAAACCGGTGCAGCAACTTTCACCAGTACAACCGGGACAGTGAATTTTGCTGCTAATTCATCCACTGCTACTGTAACAGTTGACCCCACTGCGGATACCACAGTTGAACCCGATGAAACTGTCATTTTAACCCTCGCGACCGGGACAGGTTATACAGTAGGTACGACCACCGCAGTTACGGGTACGATTACCAATGATGATTTACCTAGTGTCACCCTAGCAGTTTCTCCCGCAAGTGTGACAGAAGATGGGACAACTAATCTGGTTTATACCTTCACCCGTACTGGTGTAACAACAAATGCTTTAACAGTCAATTACACCCTGGGAGGGACAGCGACTCTTAATACCGACTACACTCGTACAGGGACTACCAATACAGTCACCTTCGCTGCTGGTTCAGCGACTGCTACTGTAACAGTTGACCCCACTGCTGATACCACAGTTGAAAGTGATGAAACTGTAGCTTTAACTCTTGCTTCGGGTACAGGTTATACAGTAGGTACGACCACCGCAGTTACGGGTACGATTACCAATGATGATAATCCAGGAAGAATTCAAGGGTTAAAATGGAACGACATCAACGGTAATGGAGTCCGCGAAGACTTAATTCAAGGTAATCCTCCCGATATAGTTTTTGTAATTGATGTTTCCGGTAGTACAAGTTCGCTATTTCAGGGGTTAGCTGTAGGAGATGTTAATAATGATGGTACAGCCAATACCCGACTAGATGCCGAAATAGCGGGATTTATTGCCTTAAATAATCGCTTAGTTAGTAAAGGATTAGGTTCTACAGCTAAAGTCAGTATTGTCAGCTTTGAAAGTAGTGCCAATCAACGGGATATGAATCCAACTATTAGCGGGATTCAATTGACCACAAATCCAGCAACAGATAGCAATAACAATGGCATTAAAGATGTCGAAGAGATTTTACGTTCTCTAGTATATTTAGGTGGAACTAACTTTGAAATAGCCTTACAGAAAGCCACCAACACCCTAACGAGTATAGGAACAACTACTGGTAATGGAAATGTGATTTTTATCTCCGATGGGGAAAACAACCAAGGGGGGAGTTATAGCGATGAAGTTCTCGCCTTACAAAATGCAGGAGTCAAGCTATCAGCTTTTGGCGTAGGAACCGGTGCGAACATCAGTAATCTCCAAGTAATTAATCCTAGTGCTAGTATCTTTACCAGTACTGACCAATTATTAGGTGTTTTTGATGGGTTAGGTAGTGGAACTCAAAGCTTCAAAGAACCAGGATTAGGCGGAGTGAGCATTTACCTAGACCTAAATAATAACGGGGTTTTAGATGCAGGAGAACCAACTCAAGTCACGGCCGTTGATAATCCTAGTACCACCAATATTGATGAAGCAGGACAGTATAGCTTTACTAATGTCCAACCAGGAACTTACATTGTGCGGGAAGTTGTTCCCAGCGGTTTCAGTCAAACCTTTCCTAACAGTCCCAATTATCACACAGTCGTCGTTGGTTCAGGTCAAACTGTCAATAATATCAACTTTGGTAATACCACACCTTCACCTGTTACCCTAACCGTCAATCCTGTCAGTGTAGCTGAAGATGGGACAACTAATCTAGTTTATACTTTCACCCGTACTGGCAATTTGACTAACGCCTTGACCGTAAATTATAGCGTTGCTGGTACAGCTACCCTGAATACAGACTATAGCCAAACCGGTGCAGCAACTTTCACGTCAACAACCGGAACAATTACCTTGGCTGCTGGACTCAGTACGGCTACTTTAACAATTGACCCGACAGCAGATACAACTATTGAACCCAACGAAACCGTTATTTTAACCCTCGCGACCGGGACTGGTTATACAATAGGTACAGCCACCCCAGTTACCGGAACAATTACGAATGACGACTTTTTCCAAGTCTCCATCAATAATGTCACCGTTGTCGAAGGCTTAGATAATCATGCCATCCTCACCGTCACTGTCAATAACCCCAATCCACAACCAATTAGCGTCAACTATACCACTGCACCCATTAACGCTACCGCCAATGTAGATTACACTAGCCAGACAGGAACTCTCACCATTGCTGCTAATACTTCTACTGCTACTATTAGCATTCCCATCCTCAATGATAACCTCAACGAAGCCGATGAAGCCTTTACAGTAACCCTGTCAAATGCGGTTAATGCTACCATCAATCCCGAAGGAGGAATAGGAGAAGTTATCATTACTGATACTTGGCAAAGCACTCTCACTCGCACCTTACCCAACAATGTCGAAAACCTCAGACTAATTGGCACTAACAATATTAACGGTACAGGTAACGCTGGTAACAATAATATCACCGGAAATAGTGGCAATAATCAAATCAATGGAGGTGCGGGAATTGATACTTTAACCGGTGGTCTAGGTGCAGATACTTTCATCTTCCAATTTGGTCAATCTACCATATCAACAAGCGATAGTATCACAGATTTTGCCATCAATAGTGATAAAATCGACTTATTAACTCAAGGTGGAACTGCCATGAATGCGCCTAGTAGTTTCAGTCGCGCTGCTGATAGCACTGTCACCACTTTACAGAATTTAGTCAATCAAGTATTTACTGATGCCAATGGAGCCACTACAGGTAATCAAGAATTAGCGGTTAATAGTGCCGCCTTAGTGCAAGTAACAACTGGTGCGATTGCTGGAACTTACCTCGTTATTAATGATAGCGCGGCTGGCTTCCAATCCAGCGATGATTTATTAATAAATATCACTGGATTTACTGGTACTTTACCAGCTTTAGGGAGCATTCCAGTGGGTAATTTCTTTGTTTAATTAAGTAGGCGTAGGGTGCGTTAGGCGGCTATCAATTCCGTCAAAAAACCAAAATTAACAAGCCGCCGTAACGCACCAACTCTATTATTGAATCGGTGCGTTACGCTATCGCGCTTCACCCCCTAGGAGTAAGCAGACAACTCAAATGAACCCAGCAAGCGCCAATTATGATGAACCCTGGAAAGAAGCATTAAGTCACCTAGAAAACGGGTTTCTTCAAGAAACTATTTAGAAACCCGTTTTCTGGACTTTAAGACAAATAAGTTGGATTTAAAGTTTGAAGGATTAAAGTTTGGTAAGTTGATTGACAAAGAGAAGCTGTCAATAAATATTGACGAATTAATTAGGGCTTGCTGAATAAATGTGAAATGTAGGCACTTCATCGGCCCGCGTCCTGTAGGGGCGAAGCATTCGGGCAATAATTTATCGGTGAAACCGGAGATTTTCTATCCGAATGCTTCGCCCGTACTTTTTCAGCAAGCCCTATATACACTAATGATTAATTGGCAATCTAATCATCATCCTTATCAAATATTCTGATTCGGATTATTGCCTGAACTTGGAGATGATATATTTAACAAGTCAGATCGGCTCGATTTTGTGTTATAATCAAAGCTGGGCTTTAAAGACGATATTCTCAGCAAATTATGCCTATTGTTCTTACTGGCACTCTAATTTCACTGAAAGATTAATTTAACCTTGATCTGTCGGGATTGATTTCTTAACCTTTTAATAAATTGATTTTTTCCCCAGTCAGGCTAAAATCAGTAGGACTAGCATCCAAGATAATCGGGGTAACTTTGGTTAATCTGGGGCAATATAGCCTAAAAAACGCCCAAAATAGTCAAATTTAGGCTGAAGTGGCTTGTTTCTAACTGTTTAATCTACTATTTGGATATTAGACTCTATGACTAAAGCTCCTACCGTAACTTCTGCAATCGATCTTAAAGATTCGCAATATTACTTTAACCGAGAATTAAGCTGGTTAGAATTTAATCGTCGCGTGCTTTATGAAGCACTTGATCCTCGGACTCCCCTACTGGAAAGATTAAAATTTACCGCCATTTTTTGTGCCAATCTCGACGAATTTTTTATGGTACGGGTGGCAGTGCTTAAACAACAGGTAGAGGCAAATGTAGCCGTTTTAAGTGCCGATGGCCGGACTGCCTCGGAACAGCTAACCGAGATCAGTAAACGTCTGCGTCCCCTTGTACAACAGCAGGATCGTCTTTTTGAACACACCCTAAAAAATCTCTTAGTAGAACAGGGAATTCATCTGATTAACTATGTAGATTTACATCAAGAACAGCGCAATTATCTCCATGATTACTTTGAACAAAATATTTTCCCCGTTTTAACTCCCCTAGCGGTGGATCCTAGTCATCCTTTTCCCTATATTTCTAATCTTAGTCTCAATTTAGCCGTGGTCGTTCGCGATCCCGACACCGATAAAGAACTATTTGCCAGGGTGAAAGTGCCGCAGGTTTTCCCCCGTTTTCTGGCATTATCCAAGGAATTACGCCACCAAGATGGAAAAGCTTCGATTTGGACGGGAGTACCCCTTGAACAGGTGGTAATGCACAATTTAGAGGCACTTTTCCCCGGCATGATCATCCAAGAATGTTATCCTTTTCGGGTGACGCGCAACGCTGACATCTCCGTTGAAGAAGATGAGGCCGATGATTTATTATTAGCGATCGAGGAAGAAGTACGCAAGCGCCGCATCGGTAAATCGGCAGTACGTCTGGAAATCCACAGTTCTACTCCTAGCAATATTAAAGACCGGATCATGCGCGATCTGGGACTTGAGGAGATCGATGTTTACGATGTGGATGGACTGCTAGGACACAAAGATTTATTTTATTTTCTGTCTTTACCCTGTCCCGAACTGAAAGATCCCCCTTGGAATGCCGTCACTCCACCGGTTTTACAGGGATTGCGAGAAATAGTTGACGGTAACGAAGACGGCATTTTAGAACAGGATGGCGAAGATATTTTTACTTTAATTCGCAATAACGATATTCTCGTTCATCACCCCTACCATTCCTTTAGTGCCTCAGTACAACAGTTTATCGCCCAGGCGGCCTATGATGCCCATGTTTTAGCGATTAAAATGACTTTGTATCGTACTTCCGGAGATTCCCCGATTGTCAATTCCCTGATTGCAGCCGCGGAAAATGGTAAACAGGTAGCAGCGTTAGTGGAACTAAAAGCTCGCTTTGATGAGGAAAATAACATTAGTTGGGCGAAAAAGCTCGAACAAGCCGGAGTTCACGTTGTTTATGGCTTAGTTGGTCTAAAAACCCACACAAAAGTGGTTCTCGTGGTCAGAAAAGAAGGGGATAAAATCCGTCGTTATTTCCATATTGGCACGGGCAATTATAACCCAAAAACTGCTAAATTATACACTGATTTGGGTTTATTTAGCTGTCGCGAGGATTTAGGAGCAGATATCACCGATTTATTTAACTTTCTGACTGGATACTCCCGTCAGCAATCCTACCGCAAACTTTTAATTGCTCCGGTGAGTTTGCGAAAACGGATGTTAGCAATGATCGATCGCGAGGCCAAAAACTGTAAAAATGGCGGTACGGGTCGCATTGTCGCAAAAATGAACGCTCTTGTGGATAAACCGATTATAGAAGCCTTATACGCCGCTTCTCGTGCCGGTGTGCAGATTGACTTGATTATTCGCGGCATCTGTTGTTTACAGCCCGGATTGCCAGAAATAAGCGAAAATATCCGAGTAATTAGCATTATCGGCCGCTTTTTGGAACATTCCCGCATTTTTTACTTCTACAATGGTGGTCAGGAGGAGGTTTATATTGGTAGCGCCGATTGGATGTCGCGGAACCTGAGTCGTCGCGTGGAAGCAGTGACACCCATCGATGAACCAGCGATCGCCAAGGAACTAGAAGAAATTCTCGGGATTATGTTGTCAGATAACCGGCAAGCATGGGAATTACAATCCGATGGCAGTTATATTCAGCGTCGTCCTGCCAATGAGGGACAGGAAAGCAGTACCCATGTAATTTTAATGGACAAGGCCCTTAAATCTGCGGGTATTAGTCCATAGGAACAGTGATCAGTTATCAGTTATCAGTTATCAGTTATCAGTTATCAGTGGGTAAGTAATCAGTGATCAGATGTGATACTAAATCCGGTTATTAAAAACTGATTATCTATTGCTCCAACCCCCCCGACGTCGGGGGGAGTTGCCTTTTGCCTATTGCCTCTCCTGATATGTAGCCTATAATCAACGGATTTAGTATGACTAACTGGTTGAGAGGGTGAACCATCTCAAAAGCTGAGAGCAAGCATCTTGATCTGTATTTTCTCAACCAGTCAAATCAAGCAAGAATCCTAATAATAATTACCGACTTTGCGATGGTGAACGGCCGTTAAACTATCAGGTTTAGAAACGCGACCATCGGTGACTTTATTGTAAACAATCCAGTGGTCAGCACATTCCATGCGACTAACTACCTCACATTCTAAATAAGCGAGAGCATCGGCTAAAATTGGGGAACCATTATTAGCGGTGCGAGTATTGACTCCTGCAAAACGATCTTCCCCAGGTCCGAAACGTTTTAAAAAGTGTTTCATCAGGGTTTGATAATTGCCTTCTTCCAGAATATTTAAAATGAATTGATCCCCCACTTGCATTAAAGACTCGATCGCCCGATCTTTGGCCACAGCAACGGTAAAACCGGGAGGATCAAAACTTGCTTGCGTCACCCAAGAAGCGACCATTGCCCCGCTTCTGTCTCCTTTCTTGGTGGTAATAATATATAGACCACTGCTAATCCGTCCGATGGCTTTATCAAGGTCAGTATCGAGGGATTTTCTTTGTTTAATTTTTACCTCTTGGGTTAATAGTTGTCCCATGTCTGTCCCCGCTTCTTCACAGCGTTGATAGAGACTCTCGTTAGGAGTTTCCGCGCTACGAATGGGATCGAAAGCTTTGGTTAAGCCAACTTCAAGAAACTTATTAAATAGAGGTAAAATTGGTTCATCATCACCCCCTTGAGATTCAAACATTCCGAGGTATTGTTTGGGGTTAACCGAGGCGAGAATTGTGCCTAGATTCCCCGTAATTTCTTGGGCATTAATACCAGAAACGGGGGGAGTACCGATGACGATTCCCACCGCAGAAGAAGCTAATTCTTTTACCTCTTGGGGATCGGCGGATTTCAGGTCTAAAGTTTCTACAGCCAAACCAGTTTTAGTAATACCTTTGGCAATCGATTGACAGAGGCGATCGCTATAACCATAATCGGAAATATAGAAAACAGCGACGGTTTTTTCTGCCTTAGTTTGTGCCTGACTCCAATCACGATAACGGGTCAATAATTCAGTAACATTATGTTTTAATAACGGTCCATGACCATTAGCCACGAGATTAATATTACCTAGGGGTTCCATACGTTTCATCGCCGCTAGTACGGAACGAGCATTAGGACCCATTAAACATTCATAATAGAAGCGATAATCTGGTTCAATAGCACTTAATTGTTCATCGTAAAGATCATCGGAACAGTAGTGCATTCCAAAAGCATCACAGGTAAATAAAATTCCCGAACCGTGATCGTAGGTAAAAATAGTATCGGGCCAGTGTAAATTAGGAGCGTTAACAAATTCGAGAATGTGACCATTGCCTAGGTCTAACTGATCGCCATTTTTGACCAGTTGACGTTGAAAAGGATGATGAACTAAATTCTCTAAAAACTGAATTGCTACTTTCGACCCAACGACGGTAATATTGGGAGCGAGTTCCAATATATCTCTGACTAACCCACTGTGATCGGGTTCGGTATGACTGATAATTAAATAATCAATTTCTTGGGGGTTAATTAATCCGTTGAGGCTATCAAAATATAGTTTACGGAATTTTTCGTGAGAGGTGTCCACAAGGGCGATTTTTTCCCCACGAATCAGATAGGAGTTATAAGTCGTACCGTTTTGTAATCCGAATTCAATATCGAAGCGATCGCGATCCCAATCGAGGGAACGAATAGCGGTGGTGTCTGCGGTGAGATTGGCCACCTGCACGGTAAGACGTTTTGTTTTGACTGGTGTAGCAACCATCGAACCCCTCCTTATTGTTAAGTTTTTTATACTTTGTCTCTATTGTGCCACGAGAAAATAGGTATGGGAATTTATTTTCCGATAATTACTGATAACAGTTATCTTAATGCTCAGGTGGGAGTCGATCGTCGATAGTGAATTAGCTTATACTTCATCTTTATGAGAAACGCTCCCTAGGGATCTGTGTGGGGAAATGGCTGTTATACACTTGAATCAAGTTAAATTGGACAACTAGCGATCGCTTTTCGGCGGAAACAGGGAATTAGACAAGAAATGCTAATAAGCTAAGACGCATTTAAACCGCTTATTCTTAGATTAGCAGCCAGATTCAGACAAGAAAGGCTCATGTCCCTTGCCTACACTCTATTACTTGTCTTAGATGTCTGTATAATTTGCTATATTTTTAGATGAGCTTATCATGATTTCCCGATCCAATCCACCCAGTAAGGTTACTTTAGAATTTGGGTTACAAGTTGAGGGTAAAACGGGGATTCCTTTGGTGACAAAAGATTCAGCACAAGCTAATATTAAAGTTGCTATTGAATGGCAATTTAACCAAGATAAGGGAGGTTAGTATGCAAGTTCAAATCGAAAAACGCTATTACACACCTGAAGAATACTGTCAGCTAGAAGAAACAGCAGAATACAAAAATGAATATCTAGATGGAGATATTATTCCTATGACGGGAGCAACAATCAATCATAATCTGATTGCTGGTAATTTTTATAAAAATTTTCCGACTAAGATTAACAATCAAGATTATTGGGCTTTTATGAGTGATGTACGGTTATGGATGCCAAGATATCGCTTTTATACTTATCCTGATGTCATGGTGATTAAAGACAAACCATTATATGAAGGAAAAGGCACA
>NZ_JAPZSR010000033.1:0-3685 GCF_027531875.1 Microcystis sp. LE19-84.1B
TTGAAACCCTTGCCACACCTAGAAGGTGATCCTAATTAAGACGGGTAAATCAGTCAATTTCACCCACAACGATGATCTTTTTTTTATGTAGTTTTATTGCAAAAAAAAAGTTTTTTTGACAAAAAGCACAAAGTATGATACTCCCCAACGTATTTCTGGCTGCGAGTAATTATTGCAGAGTGGGGGAGTGGGGAAGTGGGAAAGTGGGGAAGTGGGGAAGTGGGGAAGTGGGGAAGCTGTCTCATCACCCTATCACCCCAAAACCCTCCGCAACGCGCACGCAGTGACCACCCTATCTCCTCTGAATTTTCTTAAGCGAGAAACTTAACCAACTCCTCTAATTTTTGCCAAGCTAACCCACTGGCTAAAATCTCGCGTGCGAGGGCGAAACCAGCAGCATGATCGCCAAAAGTGACCTTTGCTGCCACCTGTAGGGCAAGGGAGGCATTAATTGCCACAGCATCCCGTTGAGCGGGCGTTCCTCCCCCTTGCAGGACATTTTTGAGGATTTCGGCATTTTCTGGCACTTCCCCGCCTTTAAGGGCATTTAAACTGGCTCTGGGGATAGAAATTGACAAGGGATCGATCGCCGCAGAAATCACCTCGCCATTATTTAATAAAGCCATATCGGTCAGATCTCCCAACCCCACCTCGTCGAGTTTTTCCCGGCCGTGAACAATAATCGCCTTTGGGGTTCCCATTTCTGCTAAAGCTGTGGCCATGGGGGTGAGAAATTGCCGGTCATAAACCCCGATAACTTGACCTGTGGGACGGAGAGGATTAACTAGAGGGCCCAGAAGATTAAAAACCGTGCGAACTTTCAGGGTTTTGCGGAGATTAGCCACACTTTTCAGGGCCGGATGCCAACCAGGGGCAAAAAGAAAGGTCACTCCCACCCCATCTAAAGCCGCCGCCACTTTCTCGCTAGGGGCGCTTAAATTAACCCCAAGATATTCTAAAACATCGGCCGAACCGACCTTGCTGGAGGCAGAGCGATTGCCGTGTTTAGCCACTTTTACGCCCCCAGCGGCCGCCACAAAAGCCACAGCAGTGGAAATATTAAAGGTTGCGGCCCCGTCACCGCCAGTGCCACAGGTATCGATAACGGGAGTAGTATGGGGTTTAGGGTCTTCTAAGCGAGATTGTTGCCGTAAAACTCCAGCCATTCCCGCTAATTCCGCAGCCGAGACTCCTTTTGCTTGCAAAGCCGCTAAAATCGCCCCCGATAAAACTTCCGGAATCTGGCCGTTTAACCATCCGGTCATTAATTCTTCAGCTTGGTTAAGGGAAAGGGATTTTCGATCGAGTAGTTGCTGCAGTAGGTTTGGCCAGTCTTGATTGGTCATCGCTGTTCCATTGGTGTGGGGATGGGGCGATATACTATCATAGCGGTTTGTCTGGAGAATCGATCGCTCCTAGGAATTTTTACTTTAAATCGAGCAAACCCTGTTCTTTTAACTTGGGATTAAAACGAATTTCCATCTGTACTCCCCGTTTTTCTAGGGTTGATAAAATATCATTTTCTACTCGTCTGGATACCTGTTTTAATAACTTGATTTTCCCTAATTCATCAGCATTTTGATAAATTTCTTTTTCTGGGTCAGTCATGGCTAATTTAGCATCAATTGGTTCTGTCCAGAGTTTTTCATTGCCGATTACTGCCTGACTTTCTCTTAGCCAAGCTTGTTTAATCGATTCGAGAATAGTCCGATTAGGACGATCAATCAACTGTACTTTTAGCCAATAACAAGCTTGAGGCTGTCGGGCAAGATGTTGTTTTAAACTGAGATAAATATCACGAGAATAGCCTACAAACTCTAGGACTTGCTCTCGCTCAAAAATGGCATAAACCCCGATTTTTCCCTGTAAATCAGCACAGATATTACCCGTGGTATCTAGGTAGGGAATATATTCTAATTGTTGGAGATTAGCAAAAGTATCAGACTCATTCATAATTAATCGTCGCTCATTGGTTGGAGATAAGTAGGTAGGTGTTAAAAACTTTCAGATACCCCGCTGATCAAGTAGGGTTGATTCAAGGTAGGGTTGATTCAAGGTAGGGTTGATTCATGAATCAACCCTACCCGTTTAAAATTGTACCAAAAAGTCTTAGGCTAAATTAGTCCCCAAAAATGATCAATTCTCAATGCCTACTGCTTCTCTTAACGAAATTGTTCACGCGTCCCTCAGTGGTCAAGTGGTTTCTTTTCCCACGGATACAGTCCCCGCTTTAGCAGTTTCTCCCCCCTATGCTGCCTTAGTTTTTGCCGCTAAAAAACGGACTTTTGATAAACCCTTAATTCTCATGGCGGCCTCAGCAGCAGATTTATGGGATTATGTCAAGGGAAATCAGGAAGAAAGGGAGATTTGGCGGCAAATGACCGAAAAATACTGGCCCGGCTCCCTAACTTTGGTTTTACCTGCTTCTGAAAAAGTACCAAAAGTTCTTAACCCGAAGGATCCTAGCACGATTGGTATCCGAGTTCCCGCTCATGCGATCGCAAGAGAAATTCTTGGTCGAACTGGTGTTTTAGCGACCACAAGTGCTAATCTGTCAGGACAAGAGCCTTTATTAACTCCAGAAGCGATTATGACTACTTTTCCCTCGGTGACGGTGTTAGCTCCCACAGAAAGGCAAGCATGGGGAATAATCAATAGTGGACAACCCTCCACCGTCGCGCGTTGGCAATGTCAAAGATGGGATATCTTACGACAAGGGGCAGTTTTTCTGTAAATATGGACGATATTGAGGCTTTAAAACGGGAATTACAGCAAACTCGCCTCGCTTATCAGATGGCCGTGGCAATTAATCACCTCAAAAGCAGTTTTTTGGGACGGGTTGCCCACGAATTGCGATCGCCATTGAGCAGTATGATCAGTATCCATCAAATGATTCTCGCCGATCTTTGCGAAAGTCCGGCCGAAGAAAGGGAATTTATCGCCCAGGGACAACTGGCGGGCCGTAAACTGATGGCAATGCTCGATGAGATGATTAATCTCTCGAAGCTAGAGTCTGGTACTATACCTCTGGAGCGAGAAATTTTTTCTTTAACTAAACTTTGGCAAGATTGGGCAAGTTTAACCTATTTACAGGCAGCTAATCGCAATATTCAGCTTAAATTTAGCCCTTTAACCGATGATATTGCTATTATTGCCGATTATCAGTGTTTATCCTCCGCTCTTGTCCTTCTCGTCGATGCAGCGATCGCCAACTTAGGGAGTGGCTCTATTTGTATATCCGTAAGCGCTCTTGACGAGAAAAAAGTCACTATTGTCCTAGAATTTCCGGGGGAAATCCCTCTCTGGCAAATGCCAGAAATTTCCCCTTTGAGTTTAGAATCAAAGCTAGAAGAAGTAAAACAATTTACTCAAGCTCTTGGTCTTTCTCCCGGTCTTAAATTCCAGTTAGCGAAAGGCATTATCGAAGTATCGGGGGGGGAAATGAGCTTAGATCAAATCGATAACAATAGTCAGGACAAGCTCACACGGATCGTTTTTTCTTTACCTCGATCGCCGGACAGGAAAACTCCTCGGGATAACGATTAAAGGCTCTTCGTTACTCTTTATGCTAAATCAACAGACAAGATGCCAAGATAACATACTTCTAACCCAAAAATTACGAAAGTTTCTAAAGCCATAGGCTCTCCGTTTTATTAGTTTAAGTTTATTGTTGATTCCCTCGACC
>NZ_JAPZSR010000284.1:0-25903 GCF_027531875.1 Microcystis sp. LE19-84.1B
ATTCCATCAACCCTCACTATCCCTATGGAAAATGGTATTTTTATGAGCAAATCTTACAAGTACCTGTCTATGGAATTTTTCAGCCAAAAACAGGAGAATTAGAAATTTATCGATTAAATCAAGGAAGGTATGAACAACAAACACCTAATGAAAACAATCGTTATTGGATAGCAGAGATTAACTTATTTTTGGGAGTCTGGCAAGGAAAAAAAGCTGAAGTGACAGCCTATTGGTTACGTTGGTGGAATCTGTCGGGCAATCTGTTATTATGGGGGAGTGAACGAGTCGCACAAACTGAATATCAACTCGAACAGGAGCGAATGTTACGGCAAAAATTAGCTAAAAAATTAAGAGAATTAGGCGTTGAACCAGAAACCTTGTAGCATACTTGTCAAATGCTGATAAAATCATAGAATGTATCTTCTGGATTGGGGTATTTCTAGGATTAACGGAGGAGATGTTAAAGTAGGTAACAGGGACTATCAGGTAATTGTGTCGGAGCGGAGGTAAATTTGCATTGTTCGCACTTTTTGGAACATTTTTATTTTTTTGGATGTTTGTTATGACCAGAAATTTTAGTCAATCTCGTCAATTACACAATATAATGGACTTGTTTGTTATCTCTTTTTTGAGTTACCCTTTTCTTATCCCATTGGATAGAGCGAATGTAAAAATCTATTGCTTTTGATGTTTGTGTGGATTTGTCTTTTTCTATGAAATGGATTGGCTAAAGATGCAAACTAACCTAACAAATGACTTAAATCACATTCTAACCCACACTAAAGACCTGTGGGAAGAACTGCGGGGCCAGCGGATATTTATTACCGGAGGTACAGGCTTTTTTGGCTGTTGGTTATTAGAAAGTTTTATCTGGGCTAATGATCAGCTAGACTTAAAAGCATCGGCAAGGAAATCTATCCTCGATGGGATACTAGATATTATTCGGGATCACAAACCAATATTTTTCTGAGTTAGAAAATTATGAGACATAAAATTGTTGAACAAGATTTGAGGCAAATTATTGCAGCTGATTTACCTTGGCAAACTTTGGCAGGGAAAACAGTTTTTATTTCGGGAGCCAATGGATTTTTACCAGCTTACATCGTGGAAACCTTGCTCTATTTGAATGAACAAAAAAGACATTCTTCTATCAAAGTGATTGGCTTAGTCAGAAATAAGGAGAAAGCCTTAAAACGATTGGAGTTTTACCAGAATAGAACCGATTTAGAGTTAATTGAGCAGGATGTTTCTAGTCCGATTTCTTTAGACTTGAAAATAGATTTTATCATTCATGCTGCCAGTCAAGCCAGTCCGAAGTATTACGGGAAAGATCCATCGGGAACATTATTAGCGAATACTGTAGGAACTTATAATCTTCTTGAACTTGCTAAACTCCATCAAGTGGAAAGCTTTCTCTATTTCAGTAGTAGTGAGGTGTATGGAAAAGTTGATCCCTCTTGTGAGCAAATTAGGGAAGATAATTATGGTTATCTGGATCCGACTTTAGTTCGTTCCTGTTATGCTGAAAGCAAGCGTATGGGCGAAAATATGTGTGTTTCTTGGTTTCATCAATACAACATTCCTACTAAAATTGTCCGTCCTTTTCATACTTATGGGCCGGGGTTAGGCTTGGATGATGGTCGAGTCTATGCAGATTTTGTAGCTGATATTGTCAACAATCGTGATATAATCATGAAGAGTGACGGAAGCGCTCGTCGAGCCTTTTGTTATTTAGCCGATGCCGTTCAAGGGTTTTTAACCATTCTTCTTAAGGGGGAGAATGGACAAGCCTATAATTTAGGAAATACCCAAGGGGAGATAAGTATATTAGAATTGGCAGTGAAACTTGTGGATTTATTTCCTGAAAAAGGATTAAAAGTCCTTCGCCAACCAATCCACGATAATCCCGATTATATTCCGAGTCAAGTCTCCCGGAATTGTCCGGATATTTCCAAGTTATTGGCCTTAGGCTGGCAACCTCAGACCACCATTGAAGAAGGGTTTAAACGTACAATTGGGAGTTTTTTATGAAGTTATTGGACAGGAAACAACACTACCATTCAGGACAGATAAATAAACAGGAATATATTGATGAAATGTATCAATATCACCAGCTTCTGTTTGACTATTCTGAACTTCTCAAGGATACTGACATTGCTAGTATTAGGATTCAAGACGATGGAGTTGTATTTACTTCTAGGGAACAAGGAATCCAAATTTGGTTTGATCAGCCAGATAAACGAGCGGCCCCCTTTGAAATACTCAATTTTAATTTCTATGAACCAGCAGAAAGTCATTTAATTTTTGAGTTAATTTCAACATTGGGAGACTACTGTAATATCTTTGATATTGGAGCTAATATTGGCTGGTATTCCCTAAGTATTGCCAAGGAATTTAATAAAGCTAAAATATGGTCATTTGAACCAGTGAAGTCAACTTTTGATTACTTTCAAAAAAATCTAGACTTAAACTTAGAAATTAAAAACATAACTCTCTACAATTTTGGATTTTCTAATCAAAACGAAACGTTAAAATTTTACGTTCAACCAGAAGCTTCTGTGAGTGCGTCTTTAGTGAATATTACTGAGAGTGAAACCATTAAAGAAATAACTTGCGAAGTGAAAAGGTTAGATGAATTTATCGATGAAAATCCTGTCAAGATAGATTTTATTAAATGTGATGTGGAAGGAGCAGAACTTTTAGTTTATCAAGGAGGTCTGGAGACAATTAAGCGAGACAAACCAATAATTTTTACAGAGATGCTCAGAAAATGGTCAGCCAAATTTAATTACCACCCTAATCAGATCATTGACTTAATGGCTGAGATCGGTTATGATTGCTTTACCGTTTGTGAGCATAATTTATCCCGATTTTCCCTCATGGACGATACGACTCTAGAAACTAACTTTTTCTTTCTTCATCGAGAAAAACATAGCCAACAAATTCAAAACTTTATATCAACAAAAACTACCTCATGATTGAACGCCAATGCTCGAAAAATTAGCCAAACAAATCCGTCTAATTTCCTTACAAATGGTTCATCGAGCCAATGCCTCTCACATTGGCAGTTGTTTAAGCATGGCTGATTTATTAGCTGTGCTATATGGCAAAATTCTCCGAGTTGATCCGACTAACCCAAATTGGCTAGATCGCGATCGATTTATTCTCAGTAAAGGTCATAGTGCGGCTATTCTCTACGCAGTACTGGCTGAACGGGGATTTTTTCCCCTAGAATGGCTAGAAACCTATTGTCAAGATGGTTCTAAGTTAACCGGTCATATCAGTCATTATCTACCCGGAATAGAAGCCTCTACCGGGTCTTTAGGTCATGGTTTACCTATCGGTTGTGGTATAGCTTTAGCTGGTAAACGTGAAGATAAACCCTACCGAGTATTTGTTCTAGTTAGTGATGGCGAAATGGACGAAGGATCAAACTGGGAATCAATCCTATTCGCGCCTCAGCATCAACTCGATAACCTAGTTGTTATTGTGGACTATAACAAAATTCAGAGTTTTGGCACAGTCCAAGAAGTGCTTGACCTTGAACCATTAACAGCTAAATTCCAGGCATTTCGTTGGTCAGTGCGAGAAATTGACGGTCATAATTTCCAGCAGATTGAAGACGCTTTCAATAGTGTTCCTTTTGAAAAGGGCAAACCTAGCTGTATTATCGCCCATACTGTTAAGGGAAAAGGAGTCAGTTTTATGGAAAATCAACTGGCTTGGCATTACAAATCACCGAATCAAGAACAACTAGAACAAGCCATAGCAGAAATTGAGGGGAAATCATGAGAACAGCTTTTATCAATACGCTTTGTGAAATAGCTAAGAAAGATGAGCGGATTTGGCTTCTTTGTGGAGACTTAGGCTATTCTGTTCTCGAAGGATTTGCCGGCCAATTTCCTCAACGATTTGTGAATGTGGGTATTGCCGAACAAAACATGATCGGCATAGCTGCGGGTCTAGCAATGTGTGGCAAAATCGTCTTTGTCTATTCTATTGTCAATTTTCCGATCATGCGATGTTTTGAACAGATTCGCAATGATGTCTGTTATCACAATCTCAATGTTAATATTGTTGCTGTTGGTGGTGGACTGACCTACGGTTCTCTGGGTTATACTCATCATGGCATGGAAGATTTAGCGGTGATGAGAGTCTTACCCAATATGACGGTTATCGCTCCGGGGGATCCTCTAGAAGCTAAGTTAGCGACTCAAGCCCTTGCCAACCTATCTGGTCCGTGTTACCTAAGATTAGGGAAAGCCGGTGAGCCTCAAGTTCACCCCAAGGAACCTCAGTTTGAAATTGGTAAGGCAATCGAGTTACAGTCGGGAACAGATTTGACCTTAATCAGTATAGGGGGTATGCTAGATTTAACCGTTAAAGCGGCTGAAAAACTGACGATGCAGGGTTATTCTGTTGAAGTTTTGAGTATGCCGACTCTCTATCCTCTAGATGAACAATCTATCTTACAATCTGCCCAAAAGACTAAGAAGATAATCACCCTAGAAGAACATGGAATTGGCGGTTTAGGAAGTGCAGTTGCAGAAGTTCTGGCACAGTCGGGCGAAACTGTTGAATTTAAGCCTTTAAGGTTAAAAAGAGAAGCGGTTAAAACCGCTGGTAGTCAAACGGTTTTACGTTCCCAACAAGGACTTGATTTGGATGGCATTGTGCAATCGGCTCTGGCCATGCTACAAAGAGTGTATTAGCCATTTTAGGGGTGAGGAGAAGGTAAAGACCAATGTAATCACTAATTGTCAAAATAAACTTGAAAAATGTATCTGTTCCAAAAAAGTAAATTTGTTAGATTTTTGTTAGTGGGGGTAATTAATACCTTATTTGGTTATTCCGTCTTTGCCTTGATGATTTGTCTAGGATTAGATTATCGCTATTCCTTACTTATTGCTACTATTTGCGGAGTATTATTCAACTTTAAAACTATCGGGGGGATCGTTTTTAAAGACCAAAATAATCGACTACTAGCTCGCTTTATTGGTGTTTATTTAGTGATTTATTTATTAAACGCTGAATCCTTACGAATTGTCAAGATGCTAGGAATTAATATGTTAGTGGCACAAGCTATCTTAGTATTGCCTCTAGCAATTATTTCTTATTTTTTAAATAAAACCTTTGTTTTTAAAGGAAATAGACGATGAAAAAAATTAGTGTAGTGACTCCTTGCTATAATGAGGAGGGAAATATCGAAGAAATTTATCTTCAAGTCAAACAGATTTTTGCGGACTTAGAAAAATATGATTATGAACATCTATTTATTGATAATGCTTCTCAGGATAAAACGGTGGACATTCTTAAAGGTATTGCCATCAAAGATTCCAATGTCAAAATTATCGTTAATGCTCGAAACTTTGGGGCAATTCGGTCAATTTACTATGGAATAATTCAACCAGATGCTGATGCTGTTGTCTTAATTTTTGCTGATTTACAAGATCCACCAAACTTGATTGTTGATTTTATCAAAAAATGGGAAGAGGGCTATCACATAGTCAAAGGAATAAAAACTTCAAGTGAAGAAAATTTTCTACTTTATACTATCCGGAGTTTTTATTACTTTCTTGTCACTCAGTTGTCGGATATTAAGCCTACTGCTCATTTTACAGGTTTTGGACTCTATGATAAAAAGGTCATGGAAGTTTTGAAAAAAATTGACGATCCTTATCCATATCTAAGAGGTATTATTTCAGAGATCGGCTTTGACAGTGCTGAGATTGAGTACAAACAACGGCAGCGTAAAAAAGGAAAGAGTAGTTATCGAAATTTTTATAGGCTTTATGATGCTGCGATGTTAGGCATTACCAGCCATTCTAGTGTTCCTTTGAGGATTGCTACATTTTTAGGTTTTGCTATGTCTCTGCTGAGTTTGCTAGTAGCTATTGGTTATTTAATCGCTAAACTCATTTTTTGGCAATCGTTTCCTTTAGGAACTGCACCCGTTACTGTCGGACTATTTTTACTCGCTTCTGTGCAACTATTTTTTATCGGCATTATTGGCGAATATATTGGCTTAATGCACATGAGAATTTTAAAAAGGCCTTTAGTGGTCGAACGAGAAAGAATCAACTTTTACTAATCTATAACTGTCGAACTAATGCCCCAAGTGATCATGGAAAACTTTGACTTACGCTTATCTTTATTAAATGCAATAGAAAACCTATCTGGATTAGCTAATCTATATAGGATAAGTCTGATTATTGTATTATTCATATTTGTCGTTCTAGCGCTTTCTCCTACAATATTCAACGAGTCGAAGGTTAGTAGATTTGTCTTGCGGGTTTTCTCGGAACCTGTTTTTTTGGCGTGGACGGGGTTAGCGATTCTCGCCGGTCGTTGGCCAGTTTTACTCGCTCCCTCTATTAATTCGGATGAAGATGTCTTCATTGCCGCTGCGATGAAACTGTTTAAAGATGCAGCTTTCTGGCGATCAGTTGATACTGGTTCATCGGGTCCGCTGAATATTATACCCCTGACTATTCCTAAGCTATTGAATATTCGGATCGATTACGCCAGCGCTCGAGTTATCGGCTTATTTTTAGTGATTCTGTCCGTTATTTTTTTCTATTACTCGCTTAAATATTTATACGATAATCGAGTCGCCCGTATTGCGACTATCCCGGTTGTTTTATTTTTCTCCTTGGCAGTCCATAGTAACTTCGTTCATTATAGCGGCGAACATTTCCCGATCGCTATTTTAAGTGCTGCTCTTTGGATGACCTGCTACGTTTACACCCGCGAGTTTAGTGATCGCATGGTTTTTATCTTTGGTGCAGTTATCGGAATGATGCCCTACGCAAAAATGCAAGGTCTTCCCGTCGCGCTGGCAATCACTTTAATTTTCGCTCACATACTTTGGACAAAAAAAGAAAGTCTCCGACAATTTCTTAAAAGTTTAGCTACGCTTGCCTTAGGCTTATTGCTGTTTTCTGCTATCAATCTCTTTTTTTTAATTCTTTTTTCAACCTCTGAGGATTTCTGGAGAAGGTATATCCTCCAGAATTTATTAATTTATGCCGATGTAAAGAACCTAACCTTCGGGGAAAAGTTCAGCCAATTTATATCAATGGCAAGTAGTAAACGCTTAAACTCAAGTGCACTATTTCAAATTACCTCGATTTTTCTCATTGCCGCAACGATTTTGTTTTTCAGGGAAAGTATTGTACGGCGAAAGCTATTTTTCACAAATACTTTTATCTTCTTCTTCTACAGCCTGTTTATCCTAGTAGTTTCTCTTTATGTCGTTGTTCGCCCTGGTAATCCTTTCCCACATTATCTTCTTTTTCTTGTTTTCCCCTGTGGTTTTTTGATCGGTGTGATAATCGGAGAAATTTTTAAATTGTCGGAGAATAATGCTTTTCATAAACAGATACAGTTTTTGATATTGCTATTGATGATCGCGGTCATCCTCCCACAGAGCTATACTTTTATCAGAAGCAAAAACCCCTATCTCTCTCGACACCAACAAATATCTTCAGGACTATCAAACTCCCGTCGTGCGGACAATCTTGCAATACGCTTCACCAACTGATTCAATGGCGGTCTGGGGCAAGAGAAATGATCTATATGTCGAGACTGGACTGTATCCGGGAGTTAGAGACGGTGCGATTAAATGGATGGTTTTTAAAGGTCCCCAGCAGGCTTATCATCTAAAAAGCTTCGCAGACGATCTATTAAAGTCAAAATCCAAGGTTTTTGTAGATGCCACAGCTGGGGATAAGTCCTATGTCGATAAGAAGCATTGTCGCCGCAAGGAGACGAATTGTCGTCACGATGCCTATCCCGAAATCGCCACTGTGATTGAAAATAATTATCGTATGGTGGATGAAGTTGAGGGCATTCGGATTTATGTGAGAAAATAGAGTATTGTTTTCCAGGGATTAGAAATCTGGCAGAAACCAGCTATCTTAATCGTGAGCTACGAAGTTTTAGTTTTGGGGAGTCGGTGGTCAATCCCAAATTAATTTATACTTCATCTTTATGAGAAAGGCTGTATCTATAATCACGGTTTTATCCCTAGAAAAGTCCCTGTTTACTTAATAAAGAAAATTTGACAAATTTATATAATAATGCTTGGTAGTGAAGCTTCTCAATAATTGATTCCCCATGACTTGGTTATATAAAACCCCCGGTATTCCCGATGAATTGTTTGAACGTTTGCCCGGGATTCCCTTGAGTAAACGCGAGGTGAGATTATTGATGATTTCTGCTTTGAGGTTAGGTGATGGGGGGGTTTTCTGGGATATCGGGGCAGGAACTGGCACTATTCCCGTTGAAATTGGCTTATTATGCCCTAATAGTCCGATTATTGCCATTGAAAGGGATGAAGAAGTGGCCAGTTTAATCCGCCGTAATTGCGATCGCTTCGGGGTAAAAAATGTTACAGTTTTTGAAGGCAGCGCGCCCGATTGTCTGCCCAATATATCCCTAGCACCCGATCGCGTCTGTATCGAGGGCGGCAAACCGATTAAATCGGTCCTGCAAGAAGTGTGGCAATACCTGAAACCCAACGGCCGCATCGTGGCTACGGCCAATAATTTAGAAACCCTCTATCAATTTTCCGAAGGCTTTTCTAATTTACAGGCGCGTAATATCGAGATTGTCCAAGCGGCAGTAAATCGCCTAGAAACTAGGGGTATTCAGCAAGTTTTTGCCGCCGTTGATCCCATGTTCATCCTGAGTGGCGATAAACTTTAATTGGGGATAACCTTCCATAAAGTTTTCTTAATCTATATAATTATGACAATGCCGCCTAACTTCTCTGGATTAACCATGCCTTGGCCACGCATTGTCAGCGCTATTTTTGCTATTGCCTTCGCACTGGGAATTATTATCGTTGGGGGTTGGTATTTCACCCTCGGCATCGGTGTTATCGTCTTTTTGGGACAATTAGAGTATTTTCGCTTAGTTCGCGCTAAAGGCATTGAACCGGCCGCTAAAACCACTCTCGTAGTTTCACAATTATTACTACTGACGGCAACTATGGCGGCCCCCCTCACCGATGCCATGTTTCCCCTCGCTGGGGCGTTAATTTGTTTTTATCTGCTCTTTCAGCCAAAAATGGCGACAATTGCCGACATTTCCACCTCAATTCTCGGTCTGTTTTATGGTGGTTACTTACCTAGTTATTGGATTCGTTTACGGGTCGGTTTTTCTCCTGAAAGTGGTCCCGTGGCTATGGCCAGTAACTTACCCTTGATGGGATATTGGCCAGAATCGTGGATGGAACCGAAATTATTCCCGGCCGCTTTGACGGTGACTTTTCTAGCTTTCGGTTGCATTTGGGCCGCCGATATCGGAGCTTATATCATGGGAAAATGGTTAGGGAAAACCAGTTTATCGCTGATTAGTCCCAAAAAAACCGTGGAAGGTTCCTTTTTTGGCATTTTAGGCAGTATAGCGGTGGCCGATTTGGGTGCTTGGTATTTAGATTGGCCCTATTGGCAGCTGACGGGCCTAATTTTGGGCTTATTAATTGGTATTGTCAGTTTATTGGGCGATTTGACCGAATCGATGATGAAACGCGATGCCGGGGTCAAGGATTCCGGGCAGTTAATCCCCGGTCACGGTGGTATACTCGATCGCACTGATAGTTATGTCTTCACCGCTCCCCTAGTATATTATTTCGTCACTTTACTGCTGCCCTTGTTGCGCTAGTAATTTGTATCTTCTCCAGTGCTAAATTAAAGATTAAACCCAAATTTGCGATTATGTCAGGAGTCGTCTATCCCCGGGGTAAAGTTTATCTTCTCGGTGCGGGAATCGGTCAGAGCAGTTTTCTCACCCTGCAAGCGCGAGCCATTTTAGCCACGGCCGAGGTTTTGCTGTATGATGCCCTAGTGGATAGTCAAATCTTCTCCCTCGTGCCGAAAACCTGTGTTTTAGTCGATGTGGGCAAACGGGGAGGACAACCCGGCGCCGAGCAAAATCAGATTAATCGGATATTGGTTAATTATTGTCAAGAGGGAAAACGAGTTATTCGGCTTAAAAGTGGTGATCCGGGGGTTTTTGGGCGAGTATATCCTGAAATGTTGGCCCTAAAGCGGGCTGGCTGTGATTTTGAACTGATAACTGGAATTTCCTCCGCTTTGGCCGCTCCTTTATTGGCCGGAATTCCCCTGACCGAAAAGGATATTAGTCGCTGTTTTGCGGTCTTGAGCGCTCACGATCCCGAGTCTCTCGATTGGTCAGCTTTAGCTAAAATTGATACGCTGGTGCTATTGATGGCTGGTCAATCTTTAGGGCAAATTATTGAGAAATTATGCCAAAATGGGCGGAATATTCACGACTCGATCGCTATTATCCGCCAGGCGGGACGCAAGGATCAACAAATTTGGCGCGGCACTTTAGCAAATATTCTCGCTCAAACCGCCGGGGTGTCCCTCTCACCCTCTATTATGGTCATTGGTCAAGTTGTGGATCTGGCGATTATGTCCTCTCCCCCACCCCTAGGAGGTAAAACTATTGTTATTACCCGTGCCGCCGAGCAAACGAGTCAATTTAGCGAAATTTTGCAAAATCAAGGCGCAGAAGTTCTGGAAATGCCCGCTTTAGAGATTCGTCCCCCCGACCGTTGGCAAGGTTTAGACGATGCCATCGCTCAGTTACAAGAGTTTGATTGGCTGATTTTAACTTCTGCCAATGCTGTTAATTTTTTCTTTGATCGCTTGACATTTTGGGGAAAAGATGCTAGGGCTTTAGCAACCATAAAAATCGCCGTGGTGGGCAAAAAAACCAGCCAAGTTTTGCACTCACGGGGATTAAAAGCGGATTTTATCCCGGGGGATTTTGTCGCTGATGCTTTGGTAAACGAGTTTCCCGACCCGATTAGGGGGCAAAAATTCCTCTTTCCTCGCGTGGAAACGGGAGGGAGAGAAGTCTTGGTTAAGGAATTAACGGCCAAAGCTGGTCAGGTGACGGAAGTGGCCGCATATTATTCCGGATGTCCGGCACGCATGGATAGGGGCATCTGGGAAGCGTTTCGAGATGGGAAGGTCGATATAGTCACCTTTGCCAGTTCCAAAACCGTCCAGAATTTTTATCAGTTATTGCTGCAAGAAACGGGAGAATTATCGGTTAATTCCCTATTAGAAAAAGTTTGTCTGGCTTCTATCGGTCCGCAAACTTCAAAAACCTGTCAAGAGTTATTTGGTCGTGTTGATATCGAGGCGCGAGAATACACCCTAGAAGGGTTGACTAGCGCTCTAATCGAGTCGAGTAAGACCTGACATCCTCGCCGCCGTAAAACAGACGGCGATTCCCAAACCTGACGATAAACAAAGCCATAAAAATCTAGGAATCTCCCCATGAGTAACCCTATTATCATTGAAACTGACTTAAAAGATATTCTCGCTAAACTTGACAATCGGTTAGAGCGAATCGAAACAAAACTAGAAGTATTGCCGAAAATAGAGACCGAAGTTTCCCAACTCAAAGAAGATGTCAGAAACCTGAAGGGAATCGAAACAAAACTAGAAGTATTGCCGAAAATAGAGACCGAAGTTTCCCAAATCAAAGAAGATGTCAAAGACTTGAAAGAAAGGGCAACGGCTCAAATATGGGCTTTGATAGTCACTGTTATCGGTGCAACTGTTGCAGCAATTATCAAATTCGGTTTTCTGACTAAAACTTAAATCATCATCAAAAACTAAGTTGGAACTAGACAAGTTCCAACCGATCACAAAAAATTGACCTTGAATATTAACGACGAATCGGAGCGATCGCACCGTCGGCGGCGGCACGAAAAGGTTCCACTGCCTCGCTATAATCGATCGGTAAAATAGCCACCACGTTATCATGAGGACGGGGAATAATTACCCAGGTTTCTAAAGCTGCCCCCTCGGTTTTATTGACGGCTTCAATGCCGGCAGCCATAGCGGTTTTTACCTCCTGTACATCCCCACGAATATTGAGGGTAAAACGGGCGCTTCCTGCCCTTAAATAACCAACAATCGTGATCCGTCCTGCTTTTACCATCGCATCGGCGGCCGCTAGAATACCGGGGAAACCTTTGGTCTCGATCGATCCCACCGCGGGTTGGGCTGTCATAAATTAACTCCTAATAACAAAAATCAGATAAGTTTAATTGATAGAATCCAATCTATTTTCCAGTCTTTAACTATAGTCTAGTTTGGGGTAAATCGCTAGGGAAATTAACTGCGAAAACGGTCTGACTTAGGCGTATGCTGCACTGGTAAAACTGCCAGTACATTTTCTGGAGGATTCGGTACGATGTAATGACTGACCACATTACCACCAAAAGCGGTCATCGCCGCCGCTAATCCTGCCTCTACTGCTGGTTTAACCTCGGAAATCGGACCGCGAATCGCCACCAAAAATTCGCCCCTTTCCGCTAGATCAAAATAAACTAGGGTGACTCGTCCCCCTTTAACCATGGCATCCGCCGCCGCTAAAACGGGGGGAAAACCCAACGTTTGAATGACTCCGACCGCCTCGGGCATTGTTCCTGATCTCCTGCGAAAGCAATTTCACATTATACCCCGAACCTGTCTTTATATTTTCTTCTAGAAATCCTCGACCGATCGAGCCTGTTTTTTCTCCAAATACTGTTGATGGGACTGATCGGCCAGATAATAATCTCCTGCGGGTTCGATCAAAGTAACGATATCCTGCTGAAACTTTCCCGATAGTTGTAGTTGACGCTTGCCAGCAGTGGCGATTAACTTTTGTTCCGGGGTGTGATAAAAAATAATCGATCGATATTGTTCTCCCCGGTCCGGTCCTTGGCGATTTAACTGAGTCGGATCATGGATTGACCAAAAAACGGCTAATAACGCCTCGTAGCTTATTTCGTGGGGATTATAGGCAATTTGTGCCACTTCCGCATGACCGGTAATTCGCGATAACACATCGAGATAACTAGGATTGGGGAAATTTCCCCCCATATAACCCACAGAAGTCGCTAAAACACCAGGTAAACGCCGAAATGCGTCCTCGGTTTTCCAAAAACAGCCGGCCCCAAAGGTAGCTTTTTCGCCGCTATTCATTTCTCCTCACATCCTTGGCAAATTCCACCACTGCTTTTGTAATTGTTTCGCTTAAATTAGCATAAACTTTGGCAAAAGGGGGAGCTTTTTCGGTTAATCCTAGGATATCCGCCGTTACCAACACCTGACCATCACAATCTTCCCCCGCACCGATACCAATCGTCGGGATAGTCAATTTATCGGTAATAGTAGCGGCTAAATTGGCGGGAATATGTTCCAAAACCAGGGCAAATACTCCCGCTTTCTCCAAGGCTAAAGCTTCCTCGATTAGTCTTTGTGCATCCGATGGAGTTTTTCCCTGCTGACGGTATCCTAACCGATGGACTGACTGGGGAGTTAATCCGATATGACCCATAACAGGGATGCCTATCTCGGTTAAACGGCTAATAGTCTCGATCATAGCGGGATAACCTCCCTCTAATTTTACCCCTTGCACTCCCGCTTCCTTTAACATCCTTCCGGCGGAGTGAATTGCCTGACTGACACTTTCCTGATAGCTGAGAAAAGGCAAATCACAGACAACTAAAGCTTGTTTTACCCCGCGAGACACGGCCGCCGCGTGGTGAATCATCGCCTCTAGGGTGATCGGTAAAGTGGTAGGATAGCCCAAAGCGGTCATAGCTAAGGAATCACCTACCAAGATAATATCAATTCCTGCTTGATCGAGCAGTCGAGCGATCGGATAATCCCAAGCTGTGAGGGTGACAATCGCTCGTTTTTGCTGTTTCCACTCGATTAATTTGCTGGTGGTGACTGCCATTCTTTATTCACTGCGGACAGCTTCGAGGATACGGGAAAAATAGAAACGAGTGCTAGTCATACTCGTCCGTTCAATTTTAAAGCCATTTTCGTTGAGAGCGGCGACAATAGTTTTTTCCTTGTGTTGATAGGCGCGAGTGGTTTTACTCGGACCGGGGAAAAATTGACCAATTTTCTTGAGAATGGTTAATAAACAGGTTTTAGGGGCAAAACTGAGGATTAAACGGGATTGAGCTAGGGATCCCAGGTGTTTAATCATTCCTAATGCTTCTTCTGTGGGATAGTGAATAAGAACATCAAGACAGATGACTGTGTGATATTGGCCGGTTAATGCTTCTAAATCTTGAACGGCAAAGGTGAGTTTACTGGTATCTGCTAACTCTTTGGCTGCTCTTTCCTTGGCTTCTGTCACCATTTTCTCAGAAATATCACTGGCGAAAATAGTTGCGCCCGCTTGAGCGAGGGGAATACTAAGACTACCGACTCCACAACCGGCATCACAGATTGAGAGATTAGGCAAATTGTCATCACTTTCTAACCAACCGATAACGGTATCGATCGTCTGTTGATGACCGATGCGAATATCTTTTTGTACTTTGTTAACTTCGCCATCCCCATAAATCCGGCGCCAGCGATCGAATCCTGTGGCGTTAAAATAGTCCTTGACTATGGCTTTATCGTCTAATGTGTTGGTCATAACGAAATCTAAACGAGCGGAGATGGTTATTAGTTTATCCTACCTTAAAGCTCTCAACGGTTGCCGCTGATGGCTGACTCCTGACGGCTAAGGAGAGGACTCGGAGCGATTGCAAGTCTGTGGAAAAGCTTAATTTGTTTTCCGCTTCACTTTTAGTTAACCTAAAGTGAATATCATGTAATCGTCCCAAGATTGATTAGTAAGGGTTCCATGTCAATTATTACCCATAGAACTAAGATCGTAGCCACGATCGGCCCTGCGAGTAATTCGCCAGAAGTCCTCAAGCAGATGATCGGTGCGGGGATGAATGTAGCGCGGCTAAACTTTTCCCACGGTAGCTACGAAGATCATGCGAGAGTTGTTACCCTTTTACGGCAAATTTCTCAAGAATTAGACAATCCTATCACTCTCCTGCAAGATTTACAAGGGCCGAAAATTCGCGTTGGTAATCTCCCCAATGGTTCCATTACCATCAACGACGGCGATTATCTCACCCTTGTACCCATGGATGAGTATCGGGGAGAAGCGAACACCGTTTCGATCGATTATCCCTATCTGGCCGAGGAAGCCAAGTTAGGTGAGCAAATTCTCCTTGATGATGGCTTATTAGAGCTAAAAATCGTTGAAATTAACGGAAAAGACCTAAAATGTCAAGTGTTGGAGGGAGGAATTCTCAAAAGTCGCAAGGGAGTCAATCTACCCCGTCTCAATTTGCGCTTACCTTCCATGACCGAAAAAGACAAACAAGACCTAGAATTTGGTCTTTCTCAGGGGGTTGATTGGGTTTCCCTCAGTTTTGTTCGTAAAGGAGAAGATATCAAGGCGATTAAAGCATTTTTAGCCGAGAGAAATCATGCGGATGTGCCAGTGATAGCTAAAATTGAAAAACCGCAAGCGATCGAAAATTTGGAGTCAATTGTCGAGGAATGTGACGGAATTATGGTGGCCCGGGGCGATTTGGGGGTAGAATTAAGTCCCGAAAAAGTCCCCATGTTGCAAAAACGCATTATCAAACTCTGCAACATGAAAACTATTCCCGTCATCACTGCCACCCAGATGTTAGAAAGCATGATTCACAATCCCCGACCGACTCGGGCCGAGGCTAGTGATGTGGCTAATGCGATTATCGATGGAACCGATGCGGTGATGTTATCGGGGGAATCAGCAGTGGGAGATTTTCCCGTCAAAGCTGTGGCTATGTTGGCCAAAATCGCCCATGATGTGGAAGCGGATGTGAAGTTTGATAATGTTCCCCCCAATGAGTCCGATGAAACTCACGCTCTCAGTGAGGCTTTAGTGGCGATCGATCAAACCCTTGATCTCCGTTATATTGTCACTTTTACCACCTCCGGCTACACTTCGCTACTGGCTTCTAAGGAACGTCCCTCGGTTCCCGTCATTGCCATGACTCCCAATAAACGAGTCTATCACCGTCTCAACCTAGTCTGGGGTGTGATCCCGATTCTTCTCGATCATCAGGTGTCTGTCTTTGAGGATGTGTTAAAGCAAACGGAATCAATTCTACTTCAGAAAAATCTAGCGCAATCGGGCGATAAAATCCTGATTATGGCGGGAATTCCCATGCAGAAAACTAAAGGCACTAATTTCCTCAAAATTCACACGATTTCGTAAGTTCTAGGATTCAGGGGTCAGTATTCAGGAGATAGTATTCAGCTTTTTTCTCCCCACACCCCCACTTCCCCACTCCCCCATCTCCCCACCTCCCCATTCCCCACTTCCCCACTTCCCCAAGAAAAACTTTTTGCCGCAAACCCTAGATACAGATTTCGGGCGGTGGATTGGTTGTGATAGATGTATAAATATCGATCGCTTGCTATCAATCTTGATGAAAAGACGATATTTTCTGGCTTTTATCGGCTCAATTGCCCTTAGTTGCTTATTATCTCTAGGAATAAACCTTTTTTCATCTACTATCACCACCGCACAAACCCAGACAATTCTAGTTTCTGCCGCCGCTAGTCTCAAAGATGCCCTAGAAGAAATCAAGCCGGGGTTTGAAAAAGCCCATGCCAACATTAAAGTTAACTATAACTTTGGTGCGTCGGGGGCTTTGCAACAGCAAATTACACAAGGTGCGCCGGCCGATGTTTTCGTCTCGGCCGCGACTAAGCAAATGGACGCTTTAGCAAAAGCTGGTTTGATCGATAGAAGTACCAGAAGAAACCTGCTCACTAATCGCCTAGTTTTAATCGTTACCAAGAATTACACCCTAAAAATTAGCGATTTTCGTTCCCTGACCAACAGTAATGTCCAAAGAATTGCCGTGGGTGAACCGCGCAGCGTTCCCGTCGGTCAGTACAGCGAAGAAGTTCTGAAAAATCTCGGCATTTTAGAGCAAATAAGACCAAAACTGGTCTTTGCCAACTCCGTCCGTAATGTTCTCGCCGCCGTAGAAACCGGTAACGCCGATGCTGGCATTGTTTACATCACCGATGCCAAAATTTCCGACCGGGTAAAAGTAGTGGCTACGGCTGCCAATAATCTCCATTCTCCGATTATTTACCCCATAGCTGTGATTAAAGACAGCAAAAACCCGCAAGCTGCCAAGACTTTCACCCAATATCTCACCAGCGCGGCCGCTAAAAACATTTTTGAAAAATTCGGCTTCGGAATAGCCAGATAATTTAGGGGAAGTGGAGAAGTGGGGAAGTGGGGAAGTGGAGAAGTGGAGAAGTGGGGAAGTGGGGAAGTGGAGAAGTGGGGAAGTGGGGTAGTGGGGAAGTGGGGAATTTCAACTAAAACCCCAACACCCCAACACTCCAACACCCCAACACTCCAAAACCCCAAAACCCCAAAACCCCAAAACCCCAAAACCCAACCCCTGACCCCTGAAAAATGCCAGACTTTTCGCCCCTATGGATATCCCTGAAAACCGCCACCATTGCCCTGATAATCATCTTTTTTCTCGGTATTGCCGCCGCTTATTGGATGTTAGGCTATCGCGGACGGTGGAAATCCCTAATCGAGGGAGTTTTCGTCGCACCCTTAATCTTGCCCCCGACGGTGCTAGGCTTCATTTTACTGCTCCTATTCGGCAAAAACAGACCATTAGGACAGTTATTAGACCTATTTAACTTTCGCATCGTTTTTACTTGGTATGCCGCCGTTATCACCGCGACGGTGGTGGCTTTTCCCCTGATGTACAAAACCACCCTAGGGGCTTTTGAACAGGTAGATGCCAATCTTTTACAGGTTGCCCGCACCTTGGGTGCGACGGAGAGAAAAATATTCTGGCGCCTACTTTTGCCCCTCTCCTTCCCCGGAGTATTAGCAGGATTAACCCTAGCTTTTGCCCGCGCTTTGGGAGAATTTGGGGCGACTTTGATGTTAGCGGGTAATATTCCGGGGCAAACTCAAACTATCCCGATGGCGATTTTCTTCGCTGTGGAAGCAGGAGCGATGACCGAGGCTTGGATATGGGTGTTTATTATCATATTAATCTCCCTATCGGGGATTATCGCCGTTAATCTCTGGCAAAGTCAACGCAAACAGCAATTAGGACGACCGGGAGAAAGCAAACCTAACGAGATGGAGGACTGGCTGCCCCCCTGGGAGGGTCGCGATTTTGCCCTTTTAGCAGCTGAAAATCAGCATTATAGGGATAAAATAGGCTTATTTGTCGATATAGAGAAATATTTACCCGGTTTTAATCTCTCGGTAACTTTTAACTGCCAAAATCAGCCCCTAGGACTATTAGGGGCTTCGGGGTCGGGAAAAAGCCTGATTTTGCGATCGCTGGCTGGGGTGGAAACGCCCTCAAGGGGTCGTATTGTCTTAAATGGGCGCATTCTCTTCGATTCCGAAAAGGGAATTAATCTCCCCAGTCGTCAGCGTCGTATCGGTTTTGTGGTGCAGAATTATGCCCTTTTTCCCCATCTCACCGTGGCAGAAAATATCGCTTTTGGTCTCCCGCAAAAGTTACCCACAAAAATTATCCGTCAGCAGATTGCCAACCAATTAGAATTAGTGCAGTTACTTGGCATGGAAAACCGTTATCCCCATCAATTATCGGGGGGACAACAGCAACGGGTCGCCATCGCTCGCGCTTTAGCTAGTCGTCCGGAAGCTTTATTATTAGATGAGCCTTTTTCTGCCCTTGATACCCATCTACGCGCTCAATTAGAACGTCAGATGATCAAAACTTTAAGTAATTACGATGGCGTGACAATTTTTGTTACCCATAATATGGATGAAGCCTATCGAATATGCGAGAATTTATTAGTTATGGAAAAAGGGCGGGCAATTGCTAATAATTCTAAACAGAAAATTTTTGAGCG
Organism: Microcystis sp. LE19-84.1B; assembly: GCF_027531875.1. Lineage (NCBI taxonomy): Bacteria > Bacillati > Cyanobacteriota > Cyanophyceae > Chroococcales > Microcystaceae > Microcystis > Microcystis sp. LE19-84.1B. The sequence continues at coordinate 18,774 of NZ_JAPZSR010000284.1, forward strand.
ACCAGATAGCGTTAGTTTGGCAAAAATTACGGGATGTAAGAATTTTTCCCGTGCTGTAATCATTAATAATCAACAATTGAAGGCCATTGATTGGGATGTTAAATTACACACTGTTTCCATGATTCCCGACTATTTAGCCTATACGGGAATTTGCGCTCATCAAATTATTTTTGGTCGAGATTTAGGCAATATTAATACTTTTCCCTGCTGGTTAGCTAATGCCATTGAAGGCCCCCATCGGGTGACTCTCTATCTGAAACTTAATCAACCCTCCAACCACGACAGCGATTTTCATATCCAAGCAGAGTTATATAAGGATAAATGGTTAGAAATTAAGGAGCAAGCTTTGCCTTGGACTGTTACTTTATCTCCCCAGCGTTTATTATTATTAAAGTAATGCGCTAACTCAACGAACCGCCATGAGTACCCACCCAGACTCACGCACCGGTGGGTAGTTAGATTGCCAAACAGAGATTTTGATGCTAATAAACTAAGACGCATTTTAACCGCCTATCCTTAGATTAGCTGAATCTCCTCCAGCCCTACCTGGCTGGGGGACAAGGGGCGAACTTTGATCGGGAATAACTGAATAAGCCGCAAGCTTGTTAGAGTATTGAGAGTAATTTTGAGCGAGCGATGATACTACAGCCTTTCCTTTCTTCCGCTTGGAGTTTTAACATTTCCCTGTTAGCCTCGGCAGCTACAGCCGAAACTGCTGATAGTGCCTTAGTTTTAGCCTGCGTGCTGCTGAGTTTGACCGTTATTTATTTCGCCTGTAAACTGGGGGGAGAAATATGCGTCCGATTCAACTTGCCCCCTGTGTTAGGAGAATTAGTCGGTGGCGTGATTATCGGGGTTTCTGCCCTAAAATTACTGGTTTTTCCAGAAGGAGGAGCGGGATTCGAGGATTCTCTCCTAATTCATTTCCTAGAATCCACTTCACCCCTCACCCCGCAGCAATCTCCCGCCGTTTTTAGTGCTGCCAGTGAGGTGATTTCCGTCCTCTCGGAATTGGGGGTAATTATCCTGCTCTTCGAGATTGGTTTAGAGTCAGACTTACAGGAATTAATTCGCGTCGGTCCACAGGCAGCTGCCGTCGCAGTGGTGGGGGTTGCGGTTCCCTTTTTGGTGGGTACTTTGGGTTTAATCTATATCTTTCATCTGGCCACCATTCCCGCTATTTTTGCCGGGGCAGCTTTAACCGCTACCAGTATCGGCATTACCGCCAAGGTTTTAGCCGAAATAGGGCAGTTATCGGCGAAAGAAGGTCAAATTATCATCGGGGCTGCGGTTCTCGATGATATTCTCGGTATTATCGTTCTCGCTGTCGTTGCTTCTTTGGTGAAGACTGGAGAAGTGCAGATTAGCAAAGTAATTTATCTAGTTATTAGTTCTAGCGCTTTTGTGATCGGGGCGATCCTGATCGGTCGTTTTTTAAGCCCCTTTTACGTTCAATTAGTTAATAGCATGAAAACTAGGGGACAATTGCTCTTAGTTTCCCTGATTTTCGCCTTTATTCTTGCCTATATTGCCCAAGTTATCCAATTAGAAGCGATTCTCGGTTCCTTTGCTGCCGGCCTAGTCCTAGGGGAAACGGAAAAGCGATCGGAATTGGCAGAACAAGTGTTCCCGATCGCCGATTTATTTGTACCGATATTTTTCGTCTGTGTGGGGGCAAAAACCGATTTAAGTGTCCTTAATCCCGCTATTCCCAGCAATCGAGAAGGATTAGTCTTGGCTGCTTTCCTAATTGTCGTCGCTATTTTTGGTAAAGTGGTGACGGGGTTGGCCGTTTTCAGCAAGGAAAAACTCAATCGCTTGGCGATCGGAGTTGGCATGATTCCCCGGGGTGAAGTGGGTTTAGTCTTTGCCGGAGTCGGGGCTGCTAGTGGTGCTTTATCCCCCGCTACCGATGCGGCGATTATTATGATGGTGATCTTGACTACCTTTATCGCTCCGCCCCTGTTAAGGTTAGTATTTAAAGAACCCACCGGCAGCCCTCAATCAGTGAGCAGTGAGCAGTGAGCAGTATTAAGTGGCACTAACAGCACTGTCTTTTCATTGATAACTGATAACTGATAACTGATAACTGATCAGAAACATAGCAGACCATGCCAACGTCCCATAAGCTTGTTTTTATTGATAGTCATTCTCAGAGCATTAACGGAGCTATGGATGGCCAAAAATCGACAGAATAGTCCATTTTTACCGAAAAAAGGTAATTGATAACTGAGCAACGGGAGCATCGAGCGTGAGATTTCATTGGTTATTCCTAAGCGCATTAACTTGGTTGCTGGTGGCGGCCCCTGCTTGGGCTGGCAAGCTCGTCTTTTGGCGATTCGACACCAATGAGAATCGTCTGGTGTTCACCACCGACAATCGAGTGCAACCGCGAGCGCAAATGATCACTAACCCCACCAGGATCGTGATCGATCTGCCCGGGATCAAGTTAGGGCAACCCAATATTAACCGGCCTATTAGCAATATCGTCAGAAGTGTCCGTATAGGTCAATTTGATGCGGAAACTACCCGTTTAGTGATTGAATTGGCCCCTGGCTACACCGTCGATCCTCAACAGGTAAAAATTCGCGGAATTTCGCCCACCCAATGGACAGTGGAATTGCCAGAACCCCAACCGATTAGGGAGGAAACGCAACCACCCGTTACCCCTGACCCCACACCTCCCCCCGATCGCGGTTCCACCCGTCCCACTCCCCCACCCCCAGTTAGCCAGACGGACAACAACGATGATTTTCAGGTCACTCGCAATGGTCTTTTTGTCCGTTTAGAGCAGAATGGTGATGAGCGATCGATCCGCAGTCAACGCAGCCGGGACGGCAAAAAAATCGAATTTGAATTACCCGGTGCCACTTTACCCAGCAGTCTCACTGGTCAAACTATCCCCGTCAATCGCTATGGGGTCGGCGATATTCAATTCAGTCAGACCGCCAATCAACGAGCTAAGATTTCCCTAAGTGTTAATAGAGATAGTCCTGATTGGCAAGCTCTCTATAGTCGTTTTGGGGGCTTGGTTTTACTGCCTAGGGGTGGTCTGGGTGCCGTGGATAATATCTCCTCTCCCCCCCCCACTAGCGCCACTAATCCCACTCCCCGTCCCAATAATCCCCCTGCGAAAACTGCCAATAATCCCCCTTCTAGCAATCGTTTGGCCACGATCTCCTCGATCGATCTGACGGGCAATAATGATCGCCTCTTAATTCGTGCGGATTTACCCCTGAAAGCTAACGGCAGTGTTAACCGGGATGGTGTCTATGAACTACGCATCGAAAATGCTAAGTTAGCCGAGTCTTTTCGCGGTCCGCGCTTCGGTCGCTATAGTCCTATCTATCAATTGCGGGTACGTCAGGAAAGCGCCAATAAGGTGCTGATTTTGGTACAGACGGCCGTGGGTTTTCAACTGGGACAATTAACTCAATCGGACAGTCAAACCCTAGCCCTAGAATTGCTTTCCTCCCGCAATTCTAGCCCCCTTTCTCAGGTTCCTGACTCCACTACTATCCCTGTTCCTTTACCCCCCAATACGGGGCAATTTAACCCACCACCGCGCCCCTCTAACCCCACTCCTAATCCCCCCCAACAACGCAATAGCCGCTTTCTAGTGGTGATCGATCCGGGCCATGGTGGTAAGGATCCAGGGGCGATCGGAATTGGTGGCCTTCAGGAAAAAAACGTGATTCTGCCCATTTCCCTAGAAGTTACCCGCATTCTGCAACAACAGGGCATCGATGTGCGTCTAACTAGAGATAGTGATTTTTTTGTCACCCTGCAAGGTCGCACGGATCTGGCTAACCGGATCGATGCCGATCTATTTGTCAGTATCCACGCTAACTCTATGGGTAAAGGACGACCAGATGTCAACGGATTGGAAGTTTATTACTTCGGTGATCGCCGTTTGTCGGACACCATCCATCGCAATATTGTCCGCAGTGTCGATATGCGCGATCGGGGGGTGCGTCGGGCCCGTTTCTATGTGCTGAGAACCTCGAAAATGCCCTCTACCCTCGTGGAAGTGGGTTTCGTCACTGGCGCTGAGGATGCTGCTAAATTAGCCAATGCCAACTTTCAACGACAAATGGCGGCGGCGATCGCTGGGGGGATTATTGAATATATTCAACGAAATCTCCGTTAATGATTAAATGATTGGAGCATTAGTTTACCAATCAAAAAATCCGTGTTTTAATATCATCAAATAAAGCTACTTTAGATCAGCGTTTTCCTCGATATTATCTATGAGAGAATCACAACTTAGTCCGATTGGTGTGTTTGATAGTGGTGTGGGTGGACTGACAGTTTTAAGGGAGTTGTATCGACAACTGCCCCAAGAATCAATTCTCTATTTCGCTGATACCGCTAGACTTCCCTACGGAACTCGTTCTAAAGGGGAAATTATCGAATTTGTCCGGGAAATTCTCACTTGGATGAGCGAGCGCCGGGTGAAAATGGTGATTATGGCTTGTAATACCAGTTCCGCCTTGGCTTTAGAAGAAGTACAGGCCGAATTTAAAGATTTACCAATTTTGGGGGTAATATTACCCGGTGCCAAAACTGCCGTTAAACAAGGAAAGCGCATTGGGGTGATTTCTACCCCAGCTACGGCTAAAAGTAATGCCTATAAACAAGCCATTCAAGAAATCGATCCTACTGCCCAAGTTTGGCAAATTCCCTGTCCTGAGTTTGTCCCTTTGATCGAGGCTAACCGCATTTTTGACCCCTACACCACACAAGTGGCTAGGGAATATCTTCAGCCTTTACTGGCAGAAAATATTGATACTCTGGTCTATGGTTGTACCCATTATCGCCATCTTTCCCCGGTTTTGCGTCGTCTTTTACCTAGTTCCGTGCGATTGGTAGATCCCGCCGCTGCCGTTGTCCGAGCGGCGGAAAAAGAACTAGAATTATTAGGTCTAAAAAATCCCGAAACACCCCTACCTACCAACTTCGCAGTTAGCGGTGATCCTGACACTTTTGCTCGTTTATCTCGTCAATGGCTCGGTTTTTCTCCCGGGGTAGAAAAGGTTTATTTGCAATGTCGGGTGAAGACCCTCGGTTTTACCGATGGGATGAAACAAAGGCCAGTATAGAACAGCGAACCACAGCTAAAAATAAGTGTCTAGTCTCAAGAGCGAAATCTCGAATGACTTCTGACATTGTTAATGGCATTCTAGTTGCGTATTCCGAAGTGCGCTTGCTCTTCTTTTGGGGTCGTTAGCCTTGGCAGTCTTTTTTCCTTTAAAGGTCTTGAAGGACTCACGAAAAATAGCTACCATATAAGTATAGCGGCTAGGGTAAACAACCGCTTGAAAAACCCATGTAGTCTAATCACTATGCTATCTGCACCTTGACAATCAAAGATATGGGGTTCTACCTAATGTTCTAGTTTCTACCTGTAGGTAGGTAAAATCTTTGCAGGAACTAGACAAAGCAGTATTTGAAGCTAACACTTCAATTAAAGCAAATTTTGTAGAAATACAACTAGGGTGGGGCGCACCCAAAGTTAACGCTTGAGGAGAGAACCACCTCTGGGTTGAGAATCGCAAGGTACTTAGTCTAAGTGGACTCGGTGAATCAAGAATCCCTCCCATGAGCGCGACGGGAGCGTCAATTGCCTGTCCCCGTTTTATAGCCGTCAGCCTTTTTCAGTGAACAGTAATCAGTGAGCAGTAATCAGTGAAAAGACAGTAGGAAACTGCTATTTACAGCCTTTCTCGTCAAGGTGAAGCACAGACACTAATACTTGCTAATCAACTATTTCAGCGGCAAGAACGAACCTCATGTATTTGAGAAACGCTGTAATACTGCTCACTTAAAACTCAAATCTGATCAACTGATCACTGATTAGGAGTTGATTTTAGCTTTTTTGGCGATCGCTAGTAAGAGGTAGATCACCAGTAAATACACCATTGGTAACACTAAGGTCATGGTAGGCATTGTTTGATTAGGGAGGAGAGAAGATAGTTAAAATTAGGTACGGTTTGCTGAATAAATCTAAAAACCTTGTTGGATAAGGCTGTTAGACTTTTTTGACCTCAAAAAGTGCCGACCCTTGCAGTGATTGGGGGGAAAATTCCGGGACTTTTTCCCTGAAAATTAGGTAATTGACCACCTGAAAATGGGTAAAACCCCACACCCCACACCCTGCCACCAGGAAAAACCTTTTCAGCAAACCCTAGGTAGGCTCGATCTTTCCCCATTGATCATTGAATGACTAGCGACGAGAAAACAAGCTAAATCTGCCAACAGATCGAGCTTATCCGTCAGTCACTCTACCAAGGGACAGAGATCGAGTTGGACAGGTAATCGTCTTCAACTCCATTCTTCGCACCAGAAACCGACGAAAAAAAATTCCTCATCTTAACAATTCCTAGGTGAGAACTGGGGGTTAATTTCTTGCAACTGCCACTATCAACTTAACATAAGTTGTCAAGGACTGGGAAAAAATTTTTTTAGCTCGATCGAAAGGAGAATAATCAAGATTTTGCGAAGAAGATTGTCGTCGTAATCATCCGAAATCCTGTTTAAAAGGTAATAAAATACTGGGAAGTGGGAAGTGGGAAGTGGGTTTTTAAAGTTAGATTGGCAGTTAATCGTACTATTAAAAACGGCTCTGGTATCAAAAAGTCTCAGGGAATTATCCTACAGTTGGGAGAGTAGTTTCCGAGCATCGGCGATGATTTTATCACCCCAGAGATTTTTTTGCCGGGTTTCAACCTGAGAAAATTCAGGGTCGATTTTAAGCGCGCTTTTAGCGAGTTCGATCGCTTTCCCCGTATTGCCTTGACGGTAGAGAGTAACAGCGAGAGCCAGTTGATTTTCGGCAGATTGGGGGTTAATTTCGAGACTGGTGGTGATTCGGTAGTAGTGATGGCGGCTTAATCCTTTGCTTTGCTGTGCATTGTAGTCATGGATAAAATACCAAAGGGTTCCCCAACGTGGTTCTCCATTTTTTTAGAGAAAGATAGACTCTCTCTCACCAGCCGAGAAATCCTTTGTCGAAAGGTATTATTTAATCTTTCAATAGGATTAGTTTGACCAGTTTCTTTCCCAACTGGTCGATGACGTTTACTGGGAATTACTGTCTTATATGACTCCCAAAAGTCTGTGTAAGCAAC
>NZ_JAPZSR010000182.1:0-1770 GCF_027531875.1 Microcystis sp. LE19-84.1B
GAACCCTTATATAGAAAGGCATTTAGCGATTTTTGTCAATTGTTTTTGCTCTAGAGCGAACTAATCAATTAAGTCTCTTGCCAGATAAGGATTTAGTCGATTTATGCCCCCCTATCGAACCATACCAAGTAACGAAGAACCAGACAGTCAAAGACTGACAAATAATTCGCCCGAAAGTCCCTAAATCAGCGATCGAAGTTGCCTTCCCTACTAATAATCCTAAGTTGTCTATACCTTCTCTGTGCGCCGCTTTCTCGATCAACGAGAAGGCCTGATGACGTGGGATTAAAGATTCGGGATGATCGAGCGCAAATAAGGGTAATTTTACCTCCTCTAATAATTTTTCCGTGGGGGAACCGATGCGATGAAGAAACGTAACAAAGGGTAACAAAGTATTAACCCGAAGCAGGGGGATATATTTCATCTCATTAGAGAACAAGTCGGCGAAAGGAAACTGTGAAGATTATCGCGATTTTGGCGTGAGATGGCAAGAAAAATTTTGATGACACGCTATATTGAATGTCGAAATTGTGAAAACTACCATCTATTACCTCAACTCGTCACTCTTTTTCGACAGAACAATGCCCTGACTTCCCCCAGGTCAAATTTATAAACTTTTGCTGATGAAAACAACCAAATCTTAGAATTGAGGAATAAAATAGAGGTTCTCCAGCAAGAGAAGCGGTAAAAGCCATCAATCAATCAATCAAAAAACAAGTCACCAGTTTAATTAATAATTCCTCGGTTATTTTTGCGAGCAGTCTAAGCACATTAACAAAAACTAGATTTTCAGAGCTGCCATGAATTTTCTGCCAAAAATCCTTTTACTGGGTCTAATTAGCTCCTCTGGGCTGGGAATCGTTTCCCCAGTCTCAGCAGAAACTCCCCCAAAAATTGAACCCAAGGCCCTAGCAATTCTCAAGCAAATGAGCGATCGCTTAAGTGCCGCTCGTTCCCTGGCCTTTACCGCCACTATCACCTACGAGAGTCCCAGTCGTATCGGCCCACCTCTGGTGTACACAACGATCGCCGATGTCACCCTGGAACGGCCCAATAAGCTCAGGGTGATTAGTCCGGGAGACGGTCAGGCTAACCAATTCTACTACGATGGCAAAACTATTACCGCCTATTTGCCAACGGAAAATCTGGTGGCTGTCACCAAAGCTCCTAACAATCTCGATGCCGCTTTAAAATTGGCTTACGATGCCGCCGCCATCTATTTCCCCTTTACCGATATCATCGTTGCCGATCCCTACCAAGATATCGCCCCCGGTTTGACCTATGCCTTCTTGATCGGACAATCGCAAGTGGTGGGGGGAACCACCACCAAGATGATAGCGATCGCTAATAACAAAATTTTTGCCCAATTGTGGATCGGGGTCGAAGATAAACTGCCCCGCATGATCCGCGCCGTCTATCGCGACGATCCCGCTCGTCTTCGTCATCGGAAATTTTGGGTCTGAAACCCCGCCGTTTTAGGTTGGCTTTGCTGTTAAATCTTAGCGCATTTACAAAATATGTGTTAGAATGTGAGGTATGGAAAAAGCCTATTCGTTTCGATTTTACCCCACACCCGAACAAGAGTCGCTATTGCGGCGCACTTTGGGCTGTGTAAGATTGGTTTACAACAAAGCTCTCCACGAACGAACACAAGCTTGGTACGAAAAGCAAGAAAGAGTAGGATATGCTCAAACTTCTTCAATGTTGACCGATTGGAAAAAGCAAGAAGAATTAGACTTTCTCAATGAGGTAAGCTGTGTACCTTTACAA
>NZ_JAPZSR010000378.1:0-7826 GCF_027531875.1 Microcystis sp. LE19-84.1B
CTAAATCCTTATCTGGCAAGAGTTCTATTGATTAGTTTGTTCTAGCTCGAAAACAATTGACAAAAATCGCATCAATGTCCTTCTCTATAAGGGTTTCATCCCTTATAACTCCGTCCATTGCATAGCACAAACCGAAGAACCCTAATTCTGGAGAAACACAATGAACACCTTGAACGATTCTGAACTTAGTATTCTCAATAAGTCTGTAGCACAGTTAAATCATTTCATAACGGCTGCCCATCAGACGCGAAATGCAAATCTGCTCCGCGCGAACTTCGCAATGTTGGCCGATGCTCCTGCTCCTGCTGGTACACCAGACACAACTAACCTGAACGATATTCTCAATAATGCAGTTAAGGCGCCGGGTACGACATCAATTGCAACGGTGCCAAATACTCCAGACACCACCATGTATCAGATGCTAAGCCAAGTGCAGACACTCGATTCTTACATTTCGCTACTCACGGCGTTTAGCATTTATAATGAACACCCGAAGCCATATGACATAACGATACCAGCAGAGGCTAGCGCATTTACTCGGGCAACAGCGAAGTGGCGCAACTATGTCATTACTGGTGGTGCAGTCAAAGCGATGGCGGGGTATCTTCCTGTCGGTAGTATTACCACACAATCCTACTCTAAGAGCGTAACGAGTGCCGATCTGCATCTTGAATTTCTTGGCGAACTTTTTGGTGCTTTCTCGTTTCCAGAAGCTGCGTTGAAAGAACTGGACAGTATTTTGACAAAGGTAGTCGCCCAGTTAGGTAATTTGAAACTTTCGTTCGAAACTCAAACTGTAACGTTGGATCATTTTCTTACTTATTACTACTTTTCTATTGTACAAGGAACGGGTGTTAAGACTGGGATTCCGGCAATGTACGTACCCAAAGTTCGCACTTTCTATCTTCACATTGATCAATCGTCTTGGAAGGCATCTGCGGGCAAATCTAGCGTTGACCATTTTGATTTCAAGATGAATTACTTTGACATGGATACGACGATGAATCCAGGTTTGGTCGCAAATGACATGACAGCTATTAACGGAACCATTCAGACACTTACTGGACAAACGGCGGCGGAAGTCAATAAATTGATGAACATGCAGGCCATCCATGCGGACCCACCAAAGGCATAGCTGATAGAGCTAATCTTTAATCTTGTCGTACTAAGGCACCAATCGCTCTGGAACAGAGACATCTATCGGAGCGATTGGTGCACTTATCAAAAAACACTATTTTAGGAGAAAAGAATGCGTTTATTACATGGTGGAGCATATACATCTGATATTAGCGCCCTTCGCGCTCGAATTCGAGCAAATGGGACAATGCCCAATATAGGGGTTGTTAATATTTCTCACCCAAATACCCATAACACAGTTGATCTTCATATAAACCTCGCCTATCAACCGAATTCCAATTTCCCTCCAATTAATGGCTCCTTGTACACAGTTGCCTTTGGAAATAATATTGGAACTTGGCACTTTAATGTTGGAGCCATAGGCGTTGCTTTACCTGGTGTTGCAATTCCTGGTGCACTGGGGGGAGATTACGCAAGCCTTGGTTACGCGCTTGGTTTACCTAACATAACAGATGCAAATTTATTGGCTGCACTTAATGCTGTTTCTGGTTATGCAGGGGCTGCGCCTGTTCCTGCTCCTGTTCTTGATGGTCTCACTCGCTTGATAATTGCAGTTAATGAGGCTGCCAGATTTGATGAAGTTGAAGGCGGTATTAATAGCGTACTTGGTAATGCGGGCAATTATCCACCACCGGTTGCGACAATCCACAACTGGGGCGGACATATTCTCGGCAGTTAAACGACTATGAAATGACAATTTACTAAGGCTAACAATCGCATGCACTCGGACAGAAAAAAGCGCCGCTCGTACCTCGCTCTGCTTTTTTCTGCCGGTGATGCGAAGCGTTCGACTGCTCTAGATACTTGTTCAGACGTGCGCCAAAAATTACCTATGGGACATGATTTCTGTGAAAAATCAGTGCGATCGCTATCGCTGTAGGGTGCGTTCCCTAATGTGGCTCTTACTGCTCTACCGATCGATTTTTGGGGAACGCACCATGCACATTTATTGAAGCTGTGGGTTAAAGTGCGATGCCGCTCTGGTGGGCCTATTTGAGGAATGTTAGCGAAGATTCCCAATGTTTAGGTTAAAATAGAGGGGCAAAAGTGCGATCGCCGTTCTTGTAGGGTGCGTTCCCTAATGTGACTCCCACTGCTCCACCGATCGATTTTTGGGGAACGCACCATGCACATTTATTGAAACTGTGGGTTAAAGTGCGATGCTGCTCTGGTGGGTTGAGTTGAGGAGTGTTAGCGAAGATTCCCAATGTTTAGGTTAAAATAGAGGGGCAAAAGTTGCCACAGGGTCGCTTCAATGACAGTTCGACAACCCCGCTACAGCAAAGAAGAATTTGCCCGACGTGGACACGAATTCTACGAGTCTCAGGTACGCTCCCAAATCGAGGAAGGGAATCATGGGAAGATTGTAGCAATAGACATCGAAACAGGGGCTTTTGAAGTGGCTGATGACAGCCTAACAGCTGCTAAACAACTGTTAATACGTTTTCCTGATGCACAAATATTTGGTATTCGCATTGGACATCGTGCCGTCCATCGTTTTGGCTTTCGTTCCCCCAGTGTGTCGCCATGATGATGGGGAGCGTCAATTCGCGCCGAGAAGCAATTATTCAATTCGTAGTGCTAGGCGAAAATCACCAGAGGCAAGCGATTAAAGCAGTTATTGACACTGGGTACACTGGATTTCTCACGTTGCCTACTGCTATCATCACAAAGCTAGGGTTAACGTGGTATATGCAAGAAGAAGGGATTTTGGGCGATGGAAGCCTCTGTATGTTTAACGTATTTGAGGCAACTGTGATCTGGGATGGTCAGATCAAATCTATTGAAATCAATGAGTCAGAGACAGAGCCATTAGTTGGTATGGGTTTACTTGAGGGCTATGAGTTGAATATTCAGGGTTTTGCTGGGGGATTAGTGACAATTAAACCTTTGTCATAGTCTCTAGCCATAGCCGTAGGGTGTGTTCCCTAATGCAAGTCCTACTGCTCTACTGATCGATTTTGGGGAACGCACCATGCACATTTATTGAAACTGTGGGTTAAAGTGCGATGCCGCTCTGGTGGTCTCAGTTGGGGAATGTTAGCGAAGATTCCCAATGTTTAGGTTAAAATAGAGGGGCAAAAGTTGCAACAGGGTCGCTTATTTTTAGCTGTGCTTCGTGTCACTGAGCCTTTACATTGAGGGTGTCGAAATGTGTTGAAGTGTGGACACTGAGCCTGTCGAAGTGCTGTTTTATATTGGCGTAACCTTTCATCTCCGAGGTAAAACCGAGGGTTCCTTCAAGCCGACATTTAAGGTAAAATTGATCCTCTAGTTTCTGTGGGGCAATAACGGCAATCGCAGTAAAATTAATGCCAGAGTCAAGCAGAAAATCGAACAAACTGGTGCATCTGACCCAGAAGGGTTGCCAGCCTGTATCATTGTGGTAGAGTTCAGTCGCCCGATCTCTGTCGTTAGCACAAAACAGAATCCTGGAGGAGCCTTACTTCAATGAGCCAGATTCAAACGTTTCACCAACAAGCAATGGATTTAGCCGAGGCAGCGGCAGTCACCCGCTTGAGAGGTGCGATCGATCTGCCGACAGAAAAAATTGCTGATTTCTGCCAACGCTGGCAAGTGACCGAATTTGCCCTTTTCGGCTCTGTCCTGCGCGATGACTTTCGCCCGGACAGCGATATTGATATTATGGTGCAGTTTCACCCAGAGGCACATCCCACCTTCAGCAGCCTGGATCAGATGGAAGCAGAATTAAAAACGATGTTTCACCGAGACATTGATCTGATTACCCGCCAAGGGATTGAAACTAGCCGTAACTATTTACGCCGCCACGAAATTCTTTCCTCTGCCCAGGTGATTTATGCAACGGGATCTTCAATTCCTGCTTGATATGCTGCAATCCGCAGAACTGATCATAACCTACACGGCTCAATGCTCAAAAGCTGAGTTCGTTGCCAATGTGCAGCTTCAAGATTCAGTCATTCGACGGCTATTGGTGATTGCCGAAGCCGCCAGACGAGTTTCCGAAACAACCCGCCAGATCTTTCCCAACATTGCTTGGCAAGAAATCAATGGAATGAGAAATCGGTTAGTACATGAGTATGATGATGTCAACCTCAATATTGTATGGGATGTGGTTCAGGCTGAAATCCCGTCACTGATTGAAGACTTGCAGTTACAGATTCCACCTGAACCCTGAGAATAGTGCGATCGCTATCAGGGAGAATTTTCCACTTAATTCAAACTCGATTGGCAACCTGTCACCGAGCAAACCCCACGGTGTTGGAATGATTCTGATAGCTGACGGCTGATAGCTAAGGGTTATCAATGCTAGGATAAAGGCTTGAGTAGAGAACGATCGAGCCAAAGCCATGTCATCGACAGAAGTAAAAACCCCACCCCCAGACAGTCCCACTTCCCACTCCCCTATACCTTTTAAACAGAATTTAGTATAATTAACCCTGAATTGCTTTAGCTAATTGAACGTGAAGTTTATGACTGGCTTTAAAAGCCATGTAATGAGCAGTGGGAATAGTTCCCAGTAAACTCAAATCACCAATTAAGTCCAATAATTTATGTCTTGCTGGCTCATTTTCAAACCGTAAAGGAGGATTTAACCATTGATTTTTATCGCAGACTAAAGCATTTTCTAAACTGCCTCCTTTAATTAAACCAGCCTTTTGTAAATATTCAATTTGATCGGCAAAACCGAAAGTCCGGGCTGATGCGATCGCTTGACTAAAACTTTCCTGATCAGGACTCCAACTATACCATTGATTACCGATGGGTTTATAGGTAAAATCGATGCCGTAGGTAAAACGTAATTCAGGGGAAGGAATCGCCGCCACAAAAGCATCCCCTTCGTACAACCAAATCGGTTGAGAAATCGTTAAATCTGATGGAGAAAAAGAGTTATTTAAACCGGCATTTTTGATCGCTTCTACCCAGATTTTGGCCGAACCATCAAGGAGGGGAATTTCCGCACCATCCACTTCAATGCGAGCATTCTCTACCCCCAAAGCGGTTAAGGCAGCTAATAAATGCTCAACGGTTCTAACCTTTGCTTCTCCTCGTCTCAATTCCGTTGATAAATTTGTTTGGTAAACCGAAGAAACTAGAGCGGGAATAATCGGTTGATTGGCTAAATCTCTGCGGACAAAATAACGTCCTTCTCCCGGATTGGCCCCACAGACGCGCACCCGGGTTATCTCCCCCGAATGTAGGCCAATTCCCGATAATTCAAATTGTTTAGCGATAGTAGAAACCATAATTATCAACTAATAAAGCTTTGATCAGTGAACAGCAAAAATAACTAAATTCATCGATAACTGATAACTGGTAACTGATAACTGATAACTGATAACTGATTAGAATCGTTCCCCGATACCGAAATGGATACGAGAACCACCATCGACATTAAAACCGTAGTCAACTCGAATTTGGCCGACGGGAGATTGTACCCGAACACCCAAACCGTAACCGAGACCGATACCGGGTAAATCCCGGACAATCCCGGGTTGACCGGGGACATCGCCTTGGGAACCAATAGTAGTGCCGAAATCGACAAATAACGCCCCCCCAATAATAGCGACAATGGGAAAACGATATTCGGCCGTCGCTTGCAAATAACTGCGACCGCTACCCACTTCTCCCTCGGCGTAACCCCGTACAGAGTTACTACCCCCCACAATAAAAGCATCGTAGGGGGGTAAATCGCCTAATACTGTCCCTGCTTGCACATTAAAAGCGAGGGATTGCTGACCTTTAAAAATATCGGTTTCAAAGAGATTAAAGGAATTAATAAACCGAACGGGGATAAAGTAACTATAACTACCCCGAACACGAGTGCCGAAAATACTGCCAGAACCGACCGGAATAGTTTGTTCTAAACCTAGACGCAGGAAAGAGCCACTGGTGGGCTGCAGGGGATTGTCGCGAAAATCTCGAATAGCGCCAATATTTAGGGAAAGTAGATCATCGATCCCAGAGGAACTAAAAGCCAGTTGTTGACTGCCAAAACCATTGAGAGGTGCAGACAGGGGGGAGATGTCACCATTGGCATTTTGCACCTGTACCTGTTGATAGTTAAAGCCTAGGGAAACCACCCATTTTGGTTTCGTAAACACATCGGGGGCCAAAGGACGGACAAAAGTAATACCACCACCCGTCCGGACGATACGGGGACTATCATTATCGTTAAGCGTCCGAATCGAGGAATTTTCCCCATCATAAACCAGAGAAATCGACTGTCGCCGGAAAACGTTCACCGTGTAGGAAGTGCGGAAATTATCCGTGGCAATCCAAGGATCGGAAAAACTCAGATCAAATAAAAATTCCCGTTCCCCTAACTGGACTTCTGCCCCTAAAGTTTGGTTATTACCGCCAAAATTGCGCTGTTGATAGCTGACAGTGCCGAATAAGCCCGCATTCGAGCTAATACCACCCCCAGCGGCCAGGGAACCAGTATTACCTTCCACCACATCGACGTTAACAATCACCTCCCTTGGGTCGCTGCCGGGGGAAAAAGACAGACGCACATCCTCGAATAAACCGAGACCGAAAACACGCTGTAAATCCTGTTGGGCGGTATTGCGGTTGAAAATATCCCCCGCTTTTAGGCGCATTTCCCTAGTAATGATAAATTCTCTGGTTTTAGCCTTGACCGGTTCCTGTTCGACGTTAAAATAACGTACTTGAATTTTTTCGATTAAACCTTCGGAAATGACCAAAATCACCCTACCATCGGGAGTGACTTGCGGCGCACCGATCACCTGGGCCAGATCATAGCCGTTTTTACTGTACCAGTCATTGATTTTTTTTACCCCCGCCTGTAATTCCCGCAAATTCAGGGTTTTGCCGTATTGACTAGCGAAAATTTCCTCGACCACCCCGGCAGGTAAAATCGATTTGTCCATGGTTTCCGGGGCAATTTGAATCTGTACACCCTGAAAAACGGGGTTAGGTTGCACCTCAAAGGTGACTCGCACCCCTAGGGGCGTATCTTGGGGAACTGCCCGCACATCGGCAAAAAAGCCCGTGGCAAAAACGGCGTTAATATCTTCTTGTAATTGCGATCGAGTTGCGCTTCGTCCTGGTCGGGTGCGAATGGTATTATAAACTAGATTTTCTAATTCTCGATCGGCCCCCTGTACTACCACTTCGGCCACCAAAACTCGCGACTCCTCGGCCTGCGCTGGTGGGGCTGTTGTGGGAGTTTCTGCTGGTCTTGGTATTTCCGTCGGGGTTTCCGGCGGTGCTGCCACGGGTGGCGTAGTTTCTCCCGTCGCAGGAGGCGACTGTACTATCTGCTCGATGCGGGGAAAAACCATTTCTTGCGGTCCTTCTTCGGCCATTACCGTCCCGTGAAATAATCCGAAAATAGCCAGCAGCAGAGCCAGCGAGGAATATCGCCCCGAAAAATTGAGATTTTTAAGCACTTCCACACACCCAGTAACACCATTATGGTTTTTTTGTTTTCTCTGCCCGAGAAATTTAACGAACGTTAAAACTCTAGCAGATTGCTTACTCTCAGTAAATCCCAGCTTGACCGGTGACTCAAGAGATATTGCATCAGGTCTGATATTGGTCAGCCGTCAGCATTAAGTTTTTATTAGGGGTCGAGAAGGTCGTCACCGACCTCCCCTCCCATTCAGAACCGTGCATGAGACTTTCACCTCACACGGCTCCTAGTCTGATTGTTCCCTTGTTAAGGATACAACTTGACATCTTTT
>NZ_JAPZSR010000096.1:0-1074 GCF_027531875.1 Microcystis sp. LE19-84.1B
GAATGCTTCGCCCCTACGGGACGCGGGCCGATGAAGACGCAAGGTTTTGAAGCACGATTCTCTCAAAATCTTGCACCTGTTTCGCCAGAAAAGCCACAAAACCCTTACCTTGCCTACATTTCACATTTATTCAGCAAACCCTAAATAGACTTATCTAACCTCCCGCCTGCTGCCTGCTGCCTTCCCTAATTCGGTGTCGAATAGCGTTGACGTAGATAGATGGCGATGGCGTTCAGCGCCATGATCAAAAGGATCAGAACGATAATCGTTGCGGCGGCGGCGTTGGCGAAACCGGGTTCAGGACGGGAGACATAACTAAAAATCTGAATGGGCAGTACCATAAATCGCTCGAATAAACCCGGATCGAAGGTCAGAAAACTCACCGCTCCCACCACCACTAGCGAGGCCGCGTCCCCGATCGCCCGCGACACGGAGATAATTACCCCCGTGAGAATCCCCGGCACCGCGTAGGGTAAAACATGGTGTTGGAGCGTCTGCCATTTGGTGCTGCCTAGACCGTAGGAAGCTTGGCGGAGGGAATCGGGAACCGCCCGGATCGCCTCCCGCGCCGCAACGATAATGACTGGCAGCGATAATAGAGATAGGGTTAAGGCCCCGGAAAGTAGGGTAGAGCCGAAATTCAGTAAATAGACGAAGACTCCTAAACCGAGTAAACCGTAAACGATCGAGGGAACCCCGGCCAGATTGCCGATATTCACCTCGATCAGCGCCGTCCACCAGTTTTTCGGGGCGTATTCTTCTACCCACATTCCGCACCCTCAACTGTCACATAAGCTGTCCCCCTCCAGAGACTTGAGTAAAAATACTTATCTGGTGAAGATTTTCTCGGTGGCCGTTAGGGGGAGCTTGAGACCCCTAATTATGAAAAAATAGGAATTGTTGGAAAACTTAGGCAGTGGGCTGTTCGACCATGAATCAATCAACAGAAATTGAAGTCAAAAATCTAGACCATCTGGGATTAGTAGCCGGAATTATCGATGAAATAGGAATCGTTGAAATTATCAACGAACAAGTCTCAATTGAGCGAGGAGAAATTGTCACAGCGGGGCAAGT
>NZ_JAPZSR010000455.1:0-2668 GCF_027531875.1 Microcystis sp. LE19-84.1B
CCAATTTGCCAAGGAATATTTAGAGGAACTCTTAGCGTCTCTAGGAACGATTAAAAAGAGCAAGAAAGTCAAGAGTGAAGTCCAAGAAATCGATGTTTGGTTTGAACCAGCCACAGCATCAAGGACGGAATTACCCTTGGGTTTACTCGCTAAAATGGCGGCGACTTGCTGCTTATTTGAACCCTTCCGTAACCCACCCTCGGAGGTAGAGATTCGCAGTTGCATCTCAAAGTTATACGCGGTTCATGGCGAAGTCTTAAGGAAGGCGAAAAGGACAAGCAAAACTCTAACAGAAGCTGAACTACCAGTTCTCTGGATTTTAACGCCTACTTTTTCAGCGAGAATGATTGAAGAAGTCCTGGGAATCCCCCCTTCATTCCTACCGGAAGAGGGGATGAAAGAGGAGTGGGGAAAAGGAGTTTATTTTTCCCCTAGCCTGTTCAAAACAGGAATTGTCGCCATCCATCAATTACCAGTCAATGAGGAGACTTTATGGTTGAGGGTGCTAGGGAAAGGAGGGACACAGAAACGAGCAGTAGAAGAATTAGTGCAATTGCCTGAAGGTAATCCCTTCCAAGAGAATTTACTAGAAATTCTGGCCAACTGGCGCAAGAATTTAGAATTGAGAGATAATTTAAGTGCAGAAGAACAGGAGGACATCATGAACTTATCACCAGCTTATCTAAAGCAACGAGAAGAGTGGAAAGAAGAGGGGAAACAAGAAGGGATCCAACAAGGGATACAAGCAGGGATACAAGAAGGGATACAACAAGGCAGTTTAGGAGAACGGTATTCCCTGATAACCAGTCTTCTGGAAGGACGGTTTGGCCCCCTAGATGCAGAATTATCTGGTCTGGTGGAACGGATTGCCCAACTTCCCATCTCGGAACGCACCGGGTTACTTCTTTCTCTGGCTAATTTATCTCGCTCAGAACTGTTAGAAAGATTCAGGGAAAATTAAACTTTCAATCCCAATCTCAAAAACAGACAATTAAAATTACCGATGAACAATCATTCTTAAATGTCCTGCTTATTTTGCTAGACTAAAGAAGTGCCAATTGTTGATTAGCCTGAGATAGGAAGGATTATGGTCAATCAAATCAGCATTGTCATCTCCAAGAATCCCGACGGCTATTCACTCAAATCTCCTGAACTAGCAGCAATTGATTACCAGGATAGCTCTCTAGAAGGCGTTTTAAATCGACTGAAAGATGCCCTAGAAACTCATCTGATGGCTTCTGATATATCTCAAGAGGAGACTGGACAATCAATTTTAAAGATAGTTGATAAGTTGAATCTGAACTTCCCTGAAGAAGAACTTGAGCCGCTTCCATCCGACGGTGCAGAAGAGCATGACCATTATCTTTATGGGAGTCCCAAGAAAAGGCAATGAAACAAATTTTTGCCGACACTTTCTACTGGGTTGCTTTAATCAATCCCCAAGATAATTGGCATCAACGAGCCAGAGAAGTTACGTCCAGTCTCAAAAACGTTAAACTTGTGACGACGGATGAAGTTTTGGTAGAGCTACTGAATTTTATCTCAGTCCGGGGAGCAAATCGGAAGCGACGTACTGTCGAATTTATCGATAATCTGCTCCAGAATCCCCGCCTTCAAGTCATTCCGCAAAACTGAGAATCATTCCTGCAAGGCTTCGAGTTATACCGCCGCCGTCCAGACAAAGAATATAGCCTGACAGATTGTATTTCAATGACGGTTATGCAGCGCTTAAAAATCAGTCAAGTGTTAACTCACGACAATCATTTTCAGCAAGAGGGTTTCATAATTATTCTATTTGGATAACAGAGGAAAAATTAAACTTTCACTCCCCCTAAGCTAGGAAAAACTATCCCCAAGCATTAATGGTAGTTTATCTGCTGAATTATGGACAAATCTCGCTTGCGGAACAGTTAACAATCAACAGTCAACTGATAAAAACCCCTCCAATTAATGAAGGGGAATTGTGGGATTTTATTGATGGTATTAGGAGACTTGGTAGTGATCCGATAGTAGTGGCGTAGCTCTCTTGCTTATCTAGCCTGAGTTGTGTAGAATATTTACTAATAAAAATAATTACCTGACAAATGTCAAGAATTTGCTTTTTATGATTGCTGTTTTTATCAATATCTTCTCTTGGCTCATTAAACTTTGGTGGGATGGCGATGAAGATTTAGAACAGAATCTTCTAACAAAAGATTCACAAGCTTCAATATTTCGTTGTCCTAAATGGGGTTCTTGCCATACCCTCAAAAATGGTTCTACACATAATGGCAAACCCCAACGTCAGGGTAAAGATTGTGGTCAACCGTTGGTAATTAATCCTAGTAATAAAACCGTCTCTAACGAAACCAAAAAATTAATAGCTCTACTGCTGCTAGAAAGAATTTCTCGGCGAGGTATTGCTAGAGTAACTGGAGTGAGTTGGTCATGGTTACAAAACTATGTTAATAATAAATTTAGCCAAGTCCCTCGCCAGGTATAGGTAACAGACAAACCTAAAGGCAAATTAATCATAGAAATTTCTGCTATGAGTTATGGTCATTCGTATTTTCTCAGAAAATCAAGGTATATATTTGGTTAGCTATCGATAGAACTACCCGAGAAATAATTGGTTGTTATTGAGGAGATAGAAGCCGTGAATCAGCTAAAAAGATCGGGAAAAGTCTTC
>NZ_JAPZSR010000449.1:0-3028 GCF_027531875.1 Microcystis sp. LE19-84.1B
TCCAGATACAGTCAACGGTACAGCCATTTTCAAGTAAAAAATGTACCCAGTAGCCTCTTTTCAATTTTTTCTTAGAAGCGACCTGCAGTAAGGGTTTTGTTAATTTTTTAGTATTTATGTATGGGGGAAGTCCAGTTATAATGATGGGTTAACTAATTTTCCCCAAAAAATTAGTTAATCAGTACATTCGTCCTGAATGAAGACTTGAAGTTTAACTTTTAACTCAAAACTCTTTAGAGCTGCTTTAATTTGGTTATCAAAACCTCTTTATTTAAGCGGCACAAACTATCTCAATTTTTATAATTGAGAATAAATTCTCCTTGACTTGATTAATGTTTGGCAACTTTTAATAAGTTGCTATACCTATCCCTAACTCATAGTTATAAATAGCCGCCAACAGGTTAACTCTTAAACTATATCTTCGACGACGATTCCGATATTTACAGGATAAAATTTTCAAGATTTTGAGTTTCCTATTTATAGTTTCAATGATAATCCTTTCTTTGGCTAAAGCCTTGTTATAACCCTTCTCTAACTCTGTTAATTTTCTATTTTTCGGTTTCTTTTTCGGTGTATAACTATTACTATGGTATGCAGCTATTCCCTGATAACCACTGTCTTCTCTGCTAGTAGTTAAAGGATGAAAACGAATTCGACTTTTTTTAAATAAACTAAAATCATGACCTCTACCTTTCCCACAAAAGACACAGATAATTTCCCTGGTATTTTTATCAGCTACTAATTGGGATTTTCAAGTATGATAACCTCTTTTACCCCCCAAAAAATCTTTCTGTTTCTTTTGGGGGTGTTCAATGGGAGTTTCCGTTACATCCATTACCGTTACGACCGGTATCTCTGCTTGATTTAGTAGAGATTTTTTTCCTTTTAAACGGAAGTTTCCCGATTGTCAAAGCAGTTTTTCCGTCTTATTTACAATCAGACCTATAGTTTATTCTGATAGTTTACCGCTTGTACCAATGTGAAAATATGTTCTATATTCTCGCCAATATTCTAACGTTACTAAAACTTGTTCTTCTATAGATAGTTTAGGTTTCGGTCTCCTTTTAGATGGCTTCGGCGTGAGCGCATCCGAACGCTGAATTAGAGTCGGCTTCAACACTTTTTACTGATTCTACCATCTTTCTGTATGTTTGTTTATACACACCGAAACGGCGTTTGAATTGTTCATCTGATAAGTTTTGATAATCCATATTTTTGCTAATAAACATAGCAAAAGTATAGATGATTTCCTGACCTAAGATCACATTTTATTCTTTTTTCCACTTCCATCTAAAAATTGAGAAAAAAGCCAAACCCTCTATTATACAATAAAAAAATTAGGCAAGGGGTCTAGTGAAGTCGCTGGTTTCGCTCTAATCTTTACGGGGCAAGTCTTTCAACCGATTTTACTCCTTCACTCCCGAAAAATTGAGCGAACGATGAGTCCTGACTCGGAGAATACTGACTCGGAGAATACTGACAGCTTTCTTTTGCCTTTGGCCTTTTTACCTAAAATGTCGGATGAATGCCCCCGCTAAATTTTTCGACAAGACATCAACCTTTGCGGGGGATGAAATCCGACCAGGATATTAACTGCGAAGCACGATTTTAATACTACCATCTATGGGTAAACTGTGTTATATTTAAACTATCCAATGGTCGAGGATTAATCAATGCTAGTCGTAGAAGCCAAGTTAAAAAACGGGACACCAGAACAATACCAAAGACTAGATGAAGCAATTAGGACATCTCAGTTTGTGCGTAACTCTTGTGTTCGTTATTGGATGGACAATCAAGGGACAACCCGCAATGATCTCCAAAAACTTTGCGCGGTACTAGCTAACAATAAAGAGACCCCTTGGGTTAATAAATTAAACTCTCAAGCTCGTCAATCGGCTGCTGATAGAGCCTGGCAATCAATTAATAGGTTTTACCAGAATTGTCATGCCAAGATACCAGGGGAAAAGGGTTTTCCTCGATTTAAAAAACATAGCCGTTCTGTTGAATACAAACTAACGGGCTACAAACTATCTGATGATAGACGTAAAATCAAGTTCACCGATGGCTTTAAAGCAGGAGAATTTGATTTATGGTGTAGTCAAAAAACCTTAGTTTATTATTCAGAGCAACAGATTAAACGGGTAAGAGTTGTTAGACGTGCTGACGGTTATTATTGTCAGTTTTTGATTGACGTAGAACGGCAAGAATACCATAAACCAACGGGACAAATAACAGGAATTGACTTAGGGTTAAAGGAATTTTATACCGATGCCCAAGGTAATACTGTAGAGAATCCACGTTATTTAAGCAAGTCAGAAAAACGACTAAAAAAAGCACAACGACGATTATCAAAACGATTTCGTCAAGGAAAGAAACAGTCCAAAAACTATCACAAGCAACGGATAAAAGTAGCTAGGCTTCATCTTAAAGTATCAAGACAACGTAAAAACAAAGCAATTAAAGACGCTTTGGCGTTAGTCCAGTCTAATGATCTGGTAGTTTATGAAGCTTTAAAGGTAAGAAACTTAGTCAAAAACCGTAAGCTTGCCAAGTCGATTTCCGATGCTTCTTGGTATCAATTCACTGAATGGTTGAATTATTTTGCCAAGATTTATCGGATTGTTTGTGTTGCTGTACCACCACATTTCACTTCTCAAGATTGTTCAGTTTGTGGGACGAGAGTTCAAAAAACCTTAAGCACTAGAACTCATCAATGTCCTAATTGTCAAACAGTCTTAGATAGGGATCATAATGCAGCCATAAATATTCTTAAAAAAGGGTTACAATATTTGGGCAATCATCTCAACGGTACTGTTGGGCAAACAGAAACCCCCCCTGCCCCTAGGGCTGTTTCATTTAAATTAATTACAGCTGATTTTGAGTCAATAAATTTGACCGAAGATTCTCAAGTTTATCTTTTTCTAATCAAAAGAGTTAGTCACAATAACTAATCTTTAATCCTCTGCCAAATTTATTATGAATAAATTGATAAAGCTTGTTCCCAAGCCACTAAAAGCCTATCTCTCTT
>NZ_JAPZSR010000443.1:0-4945 GCF_027531875.1 Microcystis sp. LE19-84.1B
GGGGAAATGGGGAAATGGGGAAATGGGGAAATGGGGAAATGGGGAAATGGGGAAATTTCAACTAAAACCCCAAAACCCTAAAACCCCAAAACCCTAAAACCCCAACTCTCAACTCCGGCCTCCTGACTCCTAGAGTAACTGATAACTGATAACTGATAACTGATAACTGATAACTGATAACTGATAACTGATAACTGATAACTGAAAACATGGAAATATCAGAACTAAAAAAAGGCATCGAGATAGTAGGATCGCGCCTGGGTAAAACCCAGGACTATCTTTGACTTACCCACTTTAAGGGCCAAAATTAAAGACTTAGAACAGGTGGCAGCCGTCCCCACTTTTTGGGATAATCCCGATACTGCTCAAAAAACCCTGCAAGAACTAAACGAATGTAAATCTTATTTAGAAACCTATCAAAGTTGGTGTGAACAATTAGAAGATACCAAGGCAATTATCGAGTTATTAGAATTAGAATCCGATCGAGCTTTACTAGAAGAAGCAACGGACAATTTAACTCATTTACAGCATGACCTCGATCGCTGGGAATTGCAACAGCTTTTAAATGGTCCCTACGACGCAAAAGGAGCGGTTTTAACGATTAATGCGGGGGCCGGGGGAACCGATGCCCAAGATTGGACAGAAATGCTCCTGAGAATGTATTCTCGCTGGGCCGAGAAACAGGGATATAAAGTCACTTTAGCGGAAATATCAGAAGGAGATGAAGCGGGAATTAAATCGGTGACAATTGAAATTGCTGGAACTTATGCTTACGGTTATCTAAAAGGAGAAAAAGGCACCCATCGGTTAGTCAGAATTTCCCCTTTTAATGCTAATGGTAAACGTCAAACCAGTTTCGCCGGGGTGGAAGTGATGCCAATTTTGGGCGATGATGCGGTGAGGGTAGAAATTCCCGATAAAGATTTAGAAATTACCACCGCTAGATCGGGGGGAAAAGGTGGACAAAATGTTAATAAAGTGGAAACTGCCGTGCGTGTGGTTCATCTTCCCACAGGTATCGCTGTACGTTGTACCCAAGAGCGATCGCAATTACAAAATAAAGAAAAAGCCCTAGCTTTATTAAAGGCGAAATTGTTAATTATCGCTCGGGAACAACAGGCTCAAGCGATCGCCGAAATTCGCGGCGATATGGTGGAGGCCGCTTGGGGCAATCAAATCCGTAACTATGTTTTTCATCCCTATCAATTGGTTAAGGATCTCCGTAGCAATGTGGAAACCACCGATGTTACTGGGGTAATGAATGGGGATTTAGATAGCTTTATTGAAGCCTATTTACGTTTGGGGGGTAACAGTGCGGGTTATACTGATTCCTAAGATGAGAGCAGCTCTATTTTCTCGCAAATTCTGTTCTTATTGGCTTGTCAAGCTGTTTGTCCTCTACTAAGAAGAAAAATCAATGGTTATTATCGAGATTACCAATGTGGAAGAAATATTAAGCGCAAAAATTGGCTCTTTCGCCGCTAAAATCGTTCAAGCTCTAGCAGATGATGAAGGGAAAGTGGAAGAGGTTCTCATCAAAGAATTACAGGCTAATTTTCAGGAAAGGGGGATTAAAGCTAATCTGTTTAGCGTCACTGGGTTAGATATGCTCGGCAATGGCAGGCTAGAAGTTAACGTTAATGTTCGTTCTGCTAATATGATGTCCTAAGAGAAGATGAAATCGCCAATGGTTGGGTTAAATATAGTTAAACCCAACCTTATTTTGGTAGTTACCGTCAAAAGCAATGGCAACGAAGCTTGAGGTTATAATAAACCAACAAAATGTAACGGTCCTTGACCGGTAATTAATTCGATAATAATTGCCAGAAAACCGATCATCGCTAATCGACCATTCCACACCTCAGCTGCCGTGGTCATTCCCCATTCCCAACGCTCCTGGGGATACATTTTCATATTCGCTTTCGGACGGGTAATTTGCTCGAAAGTGGTGGGTTTTTCCTCTAGGGATTTTACCACTAACTGGGAGAGAGATTCGATAAACATCGGGTGAGTGTTAAGAGCCGGTACTCGCTGAAAATGTTCAATTCCCGCTTCTTCCGCTACTTCTCGGTACTCTATATCGATTTCTTGCAGGGTTTCGATGTGTTCCGAGACAAAGCTAATCGGCACGACCAATAAATGCTTAATTCCCTGCTCTCCCAATCCTTTTAAAGCATCTTCAGTATAGGGTTTTAGCCATTCCACCGGACCGACGCGACTTTGATAGGCTAAAGTGTACTGATTGGGTCGGTTGAGCGTACGCATGATCGCCCTAGTGCATTCTTCAATTTGCCTTTGATAGGGATCTCCCGCTTCCTCCACATAACTTTGGGGGACACCATGGGCGCTAAAAAAGATATGTACTTGGTCAGGATTAGGACACTGCTCTAATTCTCGCGCAATCAGATCCGCCATAGCACTCAGATAAGTGGGATGATCGTACCAAGAGGGGATGAGAGTATATTCCGTTAAACGTAGATAGGGGTCCTGCTGCCACATTTCCTCCAGCACACGAAAACTGGAACCACTGGTACTGATCGAAAATTGGGGATAAAGGGGAAGAATAACTAATTTTTTGATATGATCCCGTTTAATCCGCTCGATCGCTTCTTCGGTGAAGGGATTCCAGTAACGCATCCCAATATAAACGCTCACCTCGCGCCCCATTTCCGCGAGACGTTGTTGCAGTGCCGTGGCCTGTGCTTCCGTAATCTTGAGTAAAGGGGAGCCACCGCCAATCTGACGGTAATTTTCTTGGGATTTACTCGCTCTTAGCGTCGATATTAACCAAGCTAACGGTTTTTGTAATCCTTTGATCGGTAAACGGATGATTTCTGGGTCAGAAAAAAGGTTAAATAGAAAAGGACGTACATCCTCTAACCGCTCTGGCCCACCCAAATTTAATAATAAAACCCCAACGCGACCCATAGTGTTAACAGATAATTTTTAAATTTTCAGATTCTTTACCAAGTTTAACAATATATCGGTGGAACCGTTAAAACAAATTACAGGCGACAGAGAACTTAATCAAATCTTGGAGGTTGATCTTGGCTACTATTTTACGTCCCCTCAGTTATCAATATCAATGGCTTTACGATGGTATCTCCCGTCTGGCTGCCCTAGCAGTGGGTGGTGAGTCACGTTTTCGGCAATTGGCCCTAGAAGGCTTAAAAATCGCTAAAAATGACCCTATCCTCGATCTCTGTTGTGGTGCGGGTCAAACCACCCGTTATTTAGTCCCCCTATCCGATCGCTGTACGGGTTTAGATGTCTCTCCCTTGGCCCTACAGCGAGCTAGTTTAGCGGTACCGCAAGCGCATTATCTGGAGGGATTAGCCGAAAAAATGCCCTTTAGTGCCGGAGAATTCGCCCTTGTTCATACTAGTGCCGCTCTCCACGAAATGGAACCGGAGCAGTTAGAGGAAATCCTGAAAGAAGTGTATCGAGTTCTCAGACCGGGGGGAATTTTTGCCCTCGTGGATTTTCATCGACCCACTAACCCGCTTTTTTGGCCTTCTTTAGCCCTATTTTTGCAATTATTTGAAACCGATACCGCTTGGCAGTTTATCGATCGGGATCTGATCCGATCTTTACAGGCGATCGGTTTTCGTGATTGTCAACAAAAATTATACGCTGGGGGCAGTTTACAGGTGATTCAAGCGGTCAAGTAAAGGGATTGACCGGGCAAGATTTTCAGAGGCAGTCGGTCATTTATACTAAATAGGGAAGCTGAGTTCGATCGACTCGGTGCCAGTTATTTTTGAGAAGTAATGACTAGAGCAAAAATTCTACAACCCGATTTAATTTTAGGGGATACGATTCTCGGTCTCACTCTGGAGATTTTGAGTCAGCATCGGATTAAGGGATTGATTCTCGATGTGGATGATACCCTTGTTCCCCTCCAGGAAACGGCGGTTTCTGACGACTTACAGCGTTGGGTCGATTCCTTGCGTCTTGATCTACCGATTTGGTTGGTCAGCAATAATCTCAGTGAAAATCGGATCGGTGCGATCGCTGATAATTTACAACTTCCCTACCTTCTCGGTGCGGTGAAACCCTCTCGACGCAAACTCCGGCAAGCGATGGCAGCCATGAGTCTCCCCCCCCAACAAATTGCCATGGTTGGCGATCGCTTGTTTACCGATGTTTTAGCGGGAAATCGTCTGGGAATGTTTACCATTCTGGTGAAACCAATGGTAAATCCCTTGACGGGGGGGCAAGCTTATCCAATCCACGATTTTGAGGTATGGCTATCACAAATTCTCGGTGTTTCCCTCCATCCGCAGCATTACTTAATAAAACCTGACCAATCGTCACAGAAGTAAATATTAAAAAATAATTAAGTATAGAGGAAACGATGGAAAAGTAGGAAATACTATAGACAATTTGAAATGAGGTCAGCCGAGATAAAGACCTTAAATATATGAAAGTCAGTAGATAGAAGGTGCCAGTTTTTGCGGATATACGCCAAAAGCTGGCGCTACTGTTTTTGAGTTTTATCTGTTTGGATGTCATAGTTAGTAAAAGTATAGTCAAATATAGACAGACTGAATTCCATTTCAGAAATTCCCTTCACTTTTACTTCGAGAGATTGATTCTCCTTGGGTGAACTACGCACCTCTCTATCCCATAGCGGTTAAACGCATTTGGGAATGCTTTTCGCAAAATATTGTAGGAACCCATGACATCAGATTGAACCAGAATCCCCTTATCTGTACGATATAACCCTCGCGAAATTCTTTTTCCTGAAAACACTGGCTTTTCAGTTATCTTTCCATACACTGGTAGCGGCTCTAAATTCAAAAAATTAGAAGCTGAGGTATAGGATTCTTCTTGAAGAATCACAGAGATTCCTTCTAATTGACATTTATAACTAATCATCTCAATTAATCGAGCATGAGGGATGGTCACAAATTTTTGATTGTTGACTTTTCCTAAGTTCACT
>NZ_JAPZSR010000058.1:0-21796 GCF_027531875.1 Microcystis sp. LE19-84.1B
TTATCAGTTATCAGTTATCAGTTATCAGTGACTAATTGGAAGCAAGTAGCAATCCCTTTGCTATAATAGTCATGGCACACCTGAAAACAAAAGCGACTACCGGGAAGCTGCCAGAACGGGAACAGTGGAAGTGGAGGTTAATCAGGGGATTGTATGACAGGGGGTTCGAGAGGGAACAGATAATTAAACTGTTTGAAATCATCGACAATATGATGACTTTGTTCCCCGAATTACAGTCAAGTTTAGAGAGTAAAATCAAACAATTTGAGGAGGAAAGAACCATGCCTTTAATGAGTAATATGGAGTTACGAGGAATCGAACGCGGTAAGGAAATTGGCAAGGAAATTGGCAAGGAAATTGGAGCGTTAGAAAAGGCTCGTAACTATGTTAAAACGGTGCTGAAAATGCGATTGGGTGACATTCCAATAGACATTGAGCAAGCTGTGGATAAAATTGCTGTATTATCGATTTTAGATGAGTTACTGAAATCGGCATTAACCGTTAATTCTTTTGATGAGTTGCATCAACTTTTAGAACAATAGTCTCAGGAATTTTCTTCTCCAATGAATCCAACAACCGCTAATTATGATGAACCCTGGAAAGAAGCATTAACCGAGTATTTTGAGTCGTTTTTATACTTCTTTTTCCCCGAAGTTCACCAATTAATCGATTGGACAAAAATTCCCGAATCCCTAAGATAGCGAGACTGATAACTGGTTTCTGATACAAATCAAAGGCCCGATAGTTATAAATATACATCCTCTGGGGGAAATTTTCTTCGTACTGGCTTTGAATTTCAATATGAATTAAAATCCAGATTTCTTCACCCCTGAGTAACCAGACTTTATAGAGTTTGTCAGCGAAACGTTTTTTTGTCTTTGCTGAAGCGGTAATCCGTTTCAGTTCTTTTTCCAGAGATTCGGGAATTTTTGTCCAATCAATTAGTTGGTGAACTTCGGGAAAAAAGAAGCATAAAAACGCTTCAAAATACTCGGTTAATGCTTCTTTCCAGGGTTCATCATAATTGGCGGTTGGTTGTTTCATGGCAAGTCGCTACCAATTGGAAAGTTAGGCACTCATCTAAATCTATTATTCCCCATAAATATCATCAATGCCACTTGTCGTCACAAAACTTCCCATTAGAGCAACCTACATCTACATCTTTGTCCTGTAGGGGCGAAGCATTCGGATAAAAAATCTACGGTTTCACCGATAGGTTATTGCTCGAATGCTTCGCCCGTACTTTTTGCCGCAAACCCCTAGATAGAGTCCTATAGCAGCGGGCAGAAGGCAGTATTTTCGCCGCTTTTGACCCCTTTTAGAGAGATTCTTCGCTCACGGAACCATCTTCCTGCACCCAGGCGAGATTTTTAATCATTCGATCGCGGGCATAGGTGCGAATTTCTGCCTCGCTGCGACCACCTAAATCGATCGCCACCCTCAGATTCGGATCACTGGTGCGAAGGGAACGAGCTTTACTAAAAGTCGCTATCTGGGCGTTATTACCCAAAGGTATAAGCAACCAGTCGAGGGGAGGAGCCTGGGTGGGTAAAGTCTGCCCTGATAATAAACTTTCGTGCAGTTCTTCGATATTCAGGGAAAAACCGATACCTGGAGCCGATTGACCCTGGGGATGAAAAACGCCCAATAATTGATCATAGCGTCCGCCCTGGCCTAAAATACTGAGATTTTGCTGGTGATCACTAACCGCTTTAAAAACGATGCCGGTGTAGTAATCAAAGGTTTGAATGAGACTTAAATCGAGAATTAGGGGGAAAGGCCCAGAGCGATCAGCATTAAGCAGCTCCACTAGGGATTTAAGGTTATTAACGGCTTTTTGGGCCGATTCTTCCTGGGCCAATACTGCCACTTGTGCGAGGACATCGTGAGGATTACCGCGCAGGTGAAATAATTGTCGGGCTTGCTGCCGGAGGGTTTCGTTGGGATAGGGAAGATTTTCGAGGCTAACGTAGTCAAGGAGGGCTAAACAGCGTTTCACCTGTTCCCGCAAAGGACCGGGAAAAGGGGAAAGTAGGGAACGAGTCAAACCCGCTTCTCCTAGAATAATCTGCCAGTTAGGGACGGCCAAACCATCGAAACAGTCAGCCAAGAGCAGTAAAATCTCGGCATCAGCTAGTAAACCGCCGGAAAAGAGCAGTTCTACCCCCGCTTGATAGAATTCCACTTGACGACCGTGATAACCGGCGCTAGGGCGACGAAAAACGTTGGCCCGATAACAGAGACGTTGGGGATAGGACTCCCCACTCATGCGGGAGACGGCACTACGGGCAATGGAAGCGGTTAATTCCGGGCGTAATCCCGATAGTCCTTGACTATCCCCGTGGAGTTGGATCACGGTGCTGGGATCGATCGCACCGCCTGCGGTGAGGGTATCGAGCCATTCAATGGTGGAGGTGACAATCCTTTGATAGCCCCAACGCTGAAAGACAGACTGAAGGCGATCGTTAATCCAGCCTTTTTGGGTAACTTCTAGGGGTAATAAATCCCTTGTCCCCGCCGGGGGTTGATGAATCATGGGAGTTTGCTAATCAAAATCGGTGGCACTGGTCAGTCCTATTTCACTTTACGACAAGTTGGGTTTAAAGCAGCAATTCTAAATTTGCCCTGTAGCAAGGCTTGTGGGGGTTAGTTCCCATAATACGGGGTCAAATTCAATGGGATTGCAAATTTGATTTCAATCCCCTGACGGTGGCTTCTAGCGGAACATTGCGCGCAGGGAACTGGAGAGTTGATTGGCTGCCCGTGCGGCCACCAATCCCGAAAGGGCGGCGACCACCACTGTGGCAAGGCAGGTTAGCTGGGCTGCCCCCGGTCCACCCACCCCCAGCACCATGGCCATGGCGGTCAGGGGTAGGCGATAGCCGCCAGCAATGCCAGCCGCTGCCCCCGCCGCACCCGCCAGATCCCCCGAAATCTCAAAGGTGGTGGCGAACACCCGGCCACTGAGGTCGCCGATCGCCAGAAAAGGGACAAACACGCCACCACAGCCCCCGGCTAAAACGGCAGCGGTGGTGGCGGCAGCCCGGAGCAGAGCTACCGCTAACAGATGGTAAGGAGTTGTTTCAGTGTTTTCGGCCCAGAGGATAGCGGCCCCCCCCGGTCCAAAAGCCGCTGCAGGGGTCGCCACCTGTCCGATCACGATCGCCAAGAATAGCATCACCAGGCCACCGATCAGGAGACGAGTGCCGGGCCTGTCCCGCAAGCCTCTGGCCCAGTAGATCGCCTCACCGGTGAGGGCTGTAATCATGCCAGCGATCGCTCCGATCAACAAAGTGGCACCCACCGCATCCCAGAAGTCAGTCGGGGCAACCTGCGGCACGACTAGCCGGATCAGTTGCAGCTTAAAGGCAACGTTGACTCTCCATCCCACCAGTCCCCCGGCTAACATCGCCGCCACTCGCTCCGGGGTGAGCGGAACCTGGCGTCGCTGACTCAACTCAAACATAAAGAAGCTGCCCACCAGCGGGATTCCCATCAGGGCGGAAACACTGGCCGCACCGCCGCCGATTGCCAGCGGCCGCACCAGTTGACGCAGGGCTGGATTTATGCTACCTAACCAAGTTCCCGTCGCCACGCCAATATGAGCCGCCGGTGATTCTGTTCCCATGGGCGCACCCAGTCCAACGGTGGAGAGGATGGCCAGGGCGCGCAACGGTGCCAGATTCCAGGGGAAGCGCTCTTCCGCGCCAGATGCGTTGATCACGTCACCGGTCAGATCGGCGCGAGCAATGTCATGGGGGAAGGAGTACCAGTCCATGAGAGAACCCCAGCGGCCAGAGGCAGTGGCCTCCCGGGGAGCTAAGGTCTGCACGGGTTGCCCCCTACCCAGTCCAAACAGGACTAGCACTGCTAAGGTAACGCCCACCAGAGGCAGCAGCAGTCGCCAGACACTATCCAGTCCAGAGGCAATGCTCAGGGTTTGCTTAATTGCCTCAGTCAGTAGTACTGCGGCCAGAGAGCCGATCAAACCGCCGAGCAGTCCAGCAACGGCCCAGCTGCCTACCCTAGTTAACAGAAGTTGTAGTTTGTTATTTAGCATCGCACCAAGAAAGGTAAACTTTTATCGTTCCTATAGCAAGTCCATTGGAGTCGTCAAGCAAAACACCCTGAAAGTCTTTACTATATAGTTAGTAAAAGTATAGTCAATTATAAACAGACTGAATTCGATTTCAGAAATTCCCTTCACTTTTACTTCGAGAGATTAATTCTCCTTGGCTGAACTACGCACCTCTCTATCCCATAGCTGAACGGATTTGGGAATGCTTTTCTTAGGATGTTGTAACTTGAAACCACTACTCAACGGATTTAGTATAAGTTAACATTTCAATTAGACGGTTATAAGGAATAGCAACAAACTTTTGGCTGTTAGCTTTGCCTATGTTAGCCTTCTGTTTCCAGCCGTCATTTTTGCCAATAACTAAAGCAGACTGAGGGTGTGTTAGCCAAAATTAACACACCATTAAGGTTATTTTTAAGTCAGAACCAGCCTCATTATGGGATAGGTGTCTTAATTTCTTGCATAATCATCAACCTAAAAAGATTTAATCGTGTTCAAAGATTCGGTAACGTGAGCTTTAAAATCTAACATAGAATCAAAAATATGTCTGACGATTCCCTCTTTATCAATGATATAGGTAACTCGTCCGGGGAGGACGAACAAAGTAGAGGGAACACCGAATAATTTCCGCACTCGGTTATCGCTATCACTTAAAAGGGTGAAGGGAAGACTATATTTTTGGGCAAATTGTTGATGAGATTGAGGACTATCGGCACTAATACCAATAACTTCCGCACCCGCATCGGTAAACACTTCGTAACTATCGCGGAAAGCGCAGGATTCTGCGGTACAACCCGGAGTGTCATCTTTGGGATAGAAATAAATTACCAGGGATTTTTTACCGATTAAATCGCTGACATTAACCGTTGCCCCTGTTTGGGAAGGGAGAGAAAAATTGGGAACTCGATCGCCTACTTTTATAGCTGCCATAAGATTAATTAATGAATGGATAATCGTGGATAGGGTGATGCTTTATATTCTAACCTTTTTTGGTCTTTTGTTTAGCCCGTTTAGCAGCAGCTTTGGCCGCTTTTTCTGCTTCAATGCGTTTTTGTTCGGCTTTTTGTTTTTCTTCGTCTAGTTTTTCTAGATAATAGTGATAATCTCCTGCGTAGGCAATTAATTCGCCCTCCCGAATCTCGACAATTTTGTTAGCTACCTGGGAGATAAAATAACGATCATGGGAAACAATTAAAACCGTGCCTTCATAAACTTTTAAAGCCGATTCTAACATTTCCTTGGCGGGAATATCGAGGTGATTAGTGGGTTCATCGAGAATTAATAAGTTAGCGGGAGCAAGTAACATTTTGGCTAAAGCAAGACGCGCTTTTTCGCCACCACTCAAAGATTCTACTTTTTTTAATACCGTTTCCCCACTGAATAAAAATCGCCCTAAAAGACTGCGAACTTCCACATCTTTCCAATCGGGAACTTCATCATGAATGGTATTTAAAACAGTTTTAGTTAGGTCTAAAGCTTCCGCTTGGTTCTGCTCAAAATAACTAGGAATAACGTTATGTTTACCGATTTCGATCGAGCCTTCTGTGGGGGGTTCTAACCCAACAATTAAACGTAAAAGCGTGGATTTTCCTGCACCATTTGGTCCTAAAAACGCCACTCGATCGCCCCTTTCTATTTCCAGATTTGCTCCCAAAAAGAGAATTTTATCATCGTAAATGTGAACAATATTTTTAATAGTTACCACTTCCCGACCACTACGCACTGCTGGCGGAAACTGGAATTTTAAGGTACGCACATCGGCAATTGGTGCTTCAATTTTTTCTACCTTTTCTAATTGTTTTTCCCGGCTTTTTGCTTGGGTACTGCGGGTGGCACTGGCCCGGAACCGATCCACGAAAGCTTGCTGTTTTTCTAGTTCTTTTTGCTGACGTTCGTAGGCACTTAACCGAGCAGATTGTTGTTCGTATTTTTGCTGTAGGTAGGCAGAATAATTACCTAAATAAGTGGTAGAAACTCCCCTTTCAGTTTCGACAATTTTGGTACAGAGACGATCGAGAAATTCCCGGTCGTGGGAAACTATGACCATGGGAGTAGTTAAATCCTTGAGGAATTTTTCTAACCATTCAATGGTTTCTAAGTCTAAATGGTTAGTCGGTTCATCGAGGAGTAAAATATCGGGAGTTTGCAGGAGAATTTTACCTAAACTCATCCGCATTTGCCAACCACCACTAAAGGAACTTACCAAGCGATCGCCGTCATCAATAGTAAAGCCCATTTCTGGTAAAATTTTCTCGATGCGCGCTTCTAATCCGTAACCATCTAACGCTTCAAATTGTCTTTGTAGGCGATCCAATTGATGAATTAAGCGATCTAATTCTTCGGGATCAGCTTTTTCCATGCGCTGGGGAATTTCTATTAGTTGATGGTGGACTTGATTCGCTTCTTGAAACACCGTCCAAAATTCCTCGCGTACCGTCCGACGAGGATCCACTTCAAATTCTTGGGTAAGATAGCCGATATGGAGACTGGTAGGACGGATGATCTCCCCGGCGGTGGGTTCCACTTCCCCCATAATAATCTTCAGTTGGGTGGATTTTCCGGCCCCATTGACTCCCACCAATCCGATGCGATCGCCAGTTTTTACTTCCCAAGTGACATCTTTTAACACTTCTCCCGTCGGGTAAATCTTACTAATTCTCTCTAGTCGTAGCATCGCTGATTTTTCTCCAGTCCTAGGCAGTTGAGACAGTCCGCCTTTATTGTAACATTTAGTTAAGCTTTACTGGTCCCTGTCAAGTTTTCTCGATTGAGCCACCTGACAGTATTTTTGATCTGAAAGAGATAATAATGTTTAATCCCCACCCCATAAAAAAAGAAACAGCTAGTTTGATCACCAAAGATGGAATTAGTTTAGCTGCCGATATTTATCGTCCCGATAGTAGGGAATCTTTTCCCATTTTACTAATGCGACAACCCTACGGAAAAGCAATCGCTTCTACGGTGGTTTATGCCCATCCTAGCTGGTATGCACGTCAGGGTTATATTGTAGTAATTCAGGATGTCCAGGGACGGGGAAACTCGACGGGAAATTTTAATTTATTTGCCCATGAAATTAGCGACGGATTAGAAACTATTGAATGGGTTTTAACTATTCCTAATAATACTGGTGTGGTGGGAATGTATGGTTTTTCCTATCAGGGAATGACCCAATTATACGCGGCTGCTAATGGTCACGGTGCTTTAAAAACTATTTGCCCAGGGATGATCGCTCACGATTTATATCGAGATTGGGGCTATGAAAATGAAGCATTTAATTTACAATATAATCTCGCTTGGGCAATACAATTAGCGGCGGAAACAGCTAGATTAAAAGGGGATGAAACTGCCTATCAAAAACTCTGGGTAGCTTCCCGAAATTTACCCCTTTTTGATCCTATTGCTGCCTCTCCCCAAATTCTGCAAGATTTAGCCGCCGATTCTTTTTATCACGAGTGGATTACTCGTTATCTTCCCGATGACTACTGGCAAAATTTATCACCGCAACACCTTTTAAAAAATATCGATTTACCGATGTTACATATCGGAGGTTGGTTCGATCCTCATCTCCGGGGAACTTTGAGTTTATACCAAGAAATGCAAGCGCGTTCTATCTATCCCCAACAGCTAATTATTGGTGCTTGGACTCATCTACCCTGGGGGAGAAAAGTAGGAGAGATAGACTATGGTCAACAGGCAATTAGTCCCGTGGATAAAATGCAGCTGCAATGGTTTGATTATTTCTTAAAAGGTCAGGAAACGGAGTTATTAAAAAATCCTCCTATGTATCTATTTCAAATGGGGTCTAATCAGTGGCAATATCTGGAAAAGTTTCCTAGAGAAAATCAGCAAATTTATTATCTTGCTAGTCAGGGTTTAGCCAATCTGCGCGAGGATGAGGGGAAATTAAGCGCGATTTTGTTAGAACCTGCGATCGAGGATACCATCGTTCACGATCCTTGGCGACCGGTTCCATCTTTAGGAGGTCATAGCGCCCTACCGGGGGGAATATTCGACCGCACCATGCTAGACTGTCGCAGTGATGTGATTACCTACACTTCTCCCCCCCTAGAGAAGGATTTAACGATTTTGGGTAGTCCCCGTCTGGATTGTTATTGTCAAGCAGACGCGGTTAGTTTCGATATCTGCGCGGTGGTTTCTCAAGTTACCCCCGATGGTCGAGTTTTTAATATCACTCAGGGTTATAAACGGGTAAATAATCCCGAATCACCCCTAAATATTTCCATGCAAGCCACTTTTATCACTATTCCTCAAGGTTATAGCTTGCGTTTGAGTCTCAGTGCCTCTTGCTTTCCCGCACATCCCGTCAACGCGGGGACTGGCAGCCATCCCCACGCAAGTCGGGCGATCGATTTTTCTACTATCACAATTAAGGTTTTTTGTCAAGGAAATTTTCCTGCAAAATTGCTATTACCTTTAGTCGGGGAAAGCTAAACCGCTGCGGGGATCACGAATGTATAAACCTAACACCAGGGAGGAGATAACCGTATCCCAGACGGGGGTGAATTTGGGAGCATCATCGACCCAATAATCCATAGTAATTAAACATTGAACTCCAGAACCAATACCCACGGCAATGCGCGAATAAGCTGGTCGATTTTCTTGGGGGTCGATGAATTGAATTTGCACCCAAACAATGCGCGCAGTTTGGCGTTTTTCTTGGATAACTTCGCCAATTTCGTGAGGATTGCGGCTATCTTCACGAGCTAATTTTTTGACCATTCCTTTCAGGGGCAATTCTTTCCAATCTCCGGGGGGAAGTAAATTATAGGAAACCTCTAAACGACAATCATCATCGGGGGGTTTTCTATCCAAAAAACGAAAGGAATTATCATCGGGTTCAAAATGCCAATCTTGAGGAACTTCAAAGCGCACTGCACCGCGACCAGCTACAAAAATACTGTTACCCGGACTAGATTTCCAGTTATGATCTGGATTTAAGTCGAGGGTTTCTTTAATCCATTGCAGATTGTGTTTTTTCGATTTAGCCATAGGGATAATCCTGCGGTAAGAATCGGACTATAGCTATCATTATACAGGCTTTTTCCTGAGAATTAAATAGGGTGCATCTCACTTTTGTAAATCTACTAAGTAAAACGTAGGATGCGTTACTAACGCACCACCTATCATCAACTAAGTAGCCAGTTATAATCAAAGAACAGGAACTGAATCTCACTTTCGTAAATCTACTAAGTTGGGATTTTTAAAGGGAAACTCTCTTTTAAAATTGGGCGTTACTTCCGATTTTATCACTCAATCCAAGCTTTTGGGGGGTAGAACCCCCCAAACCCCGGAGCGCATTAGTTTTTCGGTGGGATGCTTAGACGCGATTGTTCATATTTTTGTACCAATTTAAGAGTCACTGATAATTGCTGATTGTCGGTATTTCTGCAAATGTTGAGATGCACCCACCAAAACTTCTATCTTCACCCTTAGGATAACTGCTGCATAATTTTTAGAAATCCCACAGCACAGGATTATCATCCAAGAAATCAGTTACCTGTTTACCGATATTATCAATTAATTTTAGGTCTTCTGGGGTTAAATTAATTGTCATTGCTTGGGCGTTATTAACTGCTTGAGCGGCATTTCTTACCCCAGCAATTGCATTAGTTTGAGGTTGCTTAATTAACCAAGCAAGAGATAATTGAGCTAGGGAACAATTATAGCGTTCAGCAATCGGTTCTAATTGAGTTAAAGCTGCTTGTACCCTCTGAAAGTTTTCGCCATGAAAGAGTTTATTTTTAATTCTATGATCCTCCGCTGCCAACTGATAACCGTTTCTAAATTTTCCTGTTAATAAACCTTGGGCAAGGGGAGAATATGCCAGAATGGAAATATTATTCTCTAGACAATAGGGCATAATTTCCTTTTCTACCGAGCGCCAAAACAGAGAATAGGGAGGTTGAATACTCTCAATTCTGCCGTATTGACTGGCTTCTTCCAGTTGAGAGCGGGAGAAATTGGAAACCCCTATAGCGCAAATTTTTCCCTGGGCTTTCAGATAATTAAGAGCGGCCATAGTTTCAGAAATAGGCACTATTTCCGTGTTCCATGAGCCACTGGGCCAATGAATTTGGTAAAGATCGATATAATCAGTTTGGAGGTTTTTTAAAGAGCGATCGCAAGCTGCGATAACTTGCTCATATTTAAGGTGATTAGCAAAGACTTTGGTGGCATAAATTACCTGTTCTCGCACATCGGCTAAAGCTTGAGCGACAATCAATTCTGAGTGACCTTCCCCGTAGATTTCGGCTGTATCTACAGTGGTAATTCCTGCCTCAAAAGCGGCACGAATAGCCCTAATACTTTCCTCATCTTCAATACCTGCCCACATCTTTTTTCCTGCTTGCCAAGTACCCACGAGAAGGGGAGTAATTTCTATATTAGTCTGACCGAGATAGCGTTTTTGCATAACAGTTTTTTTGATGGGTTAAGTATGCTTAGGGTTTTAGTCGAGTTTAGGGCTGAAAATCTCAGCTAAAGAAGACTAAGGTGACAAGGATAAAAACTTTTACCAGTAGGGGTGTAAAGAACAAACTTAATAAGCCACAAAAAAGACCCAATAAGCAGGTACTGAGGCTAATTATTTCGCCGTGAACATTATAGCTAATCGACAGGGAGATTAGGGCTAGAGTAAGGAGAAAAATCATAGTTTTCTTTCCTGAGTCTATTGAGCAGAAAAGCCGTGACCGCTCACGACTTTTCGCCGTTTCTATATCTATTATTAGCTCGATTACTTAGCTAATGACATCGGGTTAAAGTGAACTTTTTTAACGGAAAAGATTTAAAAATCCGTTGAAGAGGCCTGTCAGACCAGTAAAGGGACTTAAAACCGTGCCGAGGGTGTCGGTAGCAGAGGCCAGATTGCTACGATGAACCACAACCACATCATTATTGCGGAGAATCGGGTTAGTTTTCTCGTTGATACCCTGGGAAAAATCGATATTAATTGAGGTTTTGGTGACGGTTCCGTTAGGATTGAGACGAATTAATTCCACTGTGGACTGATTGGCCCGACGCTTATCAAAGTCTCCTGCGGTTAAAATTGCCTGATTGAGAGGGGTATTAGGAGGGACTTCAATTATCCCTGGTTTTTTCACCTCCCCGACCACTTTCACGTTAATGGTTTTAGGGGCAAAACTAGCCGATGCTAGGGTTTCCGATTCCTTGGCCGAGATTTCGGTAGCGGTGGGGATAATCACCGTATCTCCTTCTTGAAGAAAGATATCGCCGGTTATATCACCTTTTTCGAGCAAACTCCACAGATCTACGGGGATTTTCTGCTGGGAACCGTCACGAGTATAACGCAGCACTTGCACCTGTCGGATATCGGCAAGAGGTTTGATGCCTCCCGCTTGTTGGATAGCTTGGGTTAGTCGGGCCGGTTTCCTGGTGCCGCCGCGCTCTTGGTCATTATTATTGTTATTGTTATTGTTGGCAGTGGGGACAATACGATGGGACCCCGGACGATAAACTTCTCCCACCACAGTAACATTAATTTCTCGATCGCTATCTAGTCCAAAATTGGCATCGGCTAATTGATTGACTTCCCCGACGCTAAGGGTCGTTTTAGTGGGAATAACGATGCTATCACCATCTCTAAGGCTAATATCTTGGGTTGTATCGCCTTTTTGGATTAATTGCCAGAGATTGGCTTGAATTAGCTGTTCTTGTCCCTTGATGTTGCGTCGAATTTGAACTTGACCAATATCGGCCACGGTGGTTACTCCCCCCGCTTTCTGGATTATTTCGGTCAATAGGGGCGTTTTTTGGCTTTGTTCGGGGTTAATTGTATAAGTACCCGGACGATTGACTTCCCCCGCGATGGCGATTTGCAAAGGCCGGGGGGTGAGAACGCTAACAGTAACCACGGGACGTTTGAGATAGGTGGTGTAACGTTTGGCGAGGGTTTGGCCGGCTTCGGTGACGGTCATTCCTTCCACTTTGACGCTACCAATTAGAGGTAAAGTTAGGGTTCCATCGGCTAAAACAAGGAAATCGCCGCTTAAATCCGCGACTTGGTAAACGGTGACGCGCACTTTATCCCCTTCTCCTAGGGTGTACTCTTTGCTTTCTGCGGGGATAGGGGCAATCGCTTCTTTAGGGGGTGCAGCACTACTAGGAGGAGTAGCTTGGACTGGGCGAGCTTCTAAGGAAGTTAGAGGGGCAATAGTGCCGATAATTAATAGATAACGCAGTGATTTGCTGATTAAATGCTGTAATTGGCTGCTATTTAACATGATCAATAGGATTAATTTTATCGTTAACATTGGCGATCAGTGTAGCACAAATAGTCGATCGCCGATGGAAACCCCCTGTAATATCGCATCTATCGAGAGTTACCGCTAACTGTAAGATAGTTTTAATGATTGCCTGTATGTAAAGGGGTATATTAATTTTATGACAGCTACTAGCACAATTCCCGATTTTTGTCAAGGGATAAAATATTTTGGGGCTTCCTTACCCGAATTTGATAAATATGCAGGAAAAGCCGCTATCGCTGAGGGAAAAACCGCTATTATTGCCGCTAATGACCCAAATGCTATCTATCAAACTCTCCTAGCCGCCGATGCTTTGCGTTACCTCACCCTACAAATCACCGCTACCAA
Source organism: Microcystis sp. LE19-84.1B (assembly GCF_027531875.1). NCBI lineage: Bacteria > Bacillati > Cyanobacteriota > Cyanophyceae > Chroococcales > Microcystaceae > Microcystis > Microcystis sp. LE19-84.1B. Next base: position 12,709 of record NZ_JAPZSR010000058.1, read on the forward strand.
AGAATCGGGACACCCCGGCGGTTTTGCCAGCGCTGCCGACGTGATTGCCTCTTTGATGATGTTAGGCCAGAAAAATATTTTCACCGAAGTGGGCCATCATGCCCCCGGTTTTTATAGTAACGTCTTTCTCGATCGCTCTCTGGAAGCCATGGGCATCAGCAACGTCAGCCAATTGGGAGAACGTTTTCGGGAAAAACACGGACTTTTAGGACATCTTTCCGGACAAATCCCCGGACTGCTCGGGCCGGCTGGTCCTTTGGGCCAAGGACAACATTTCGCCATGGCGGCGGCCAAATTACACCCTAATACCCTTTTCCCTGTCACTATCGGGGATGGTGGTTTAGGAGAACCCTACATTATGAGTAGTTTTGGTCATTTTCACACTGCTTATCCCGAAATTACCAATTTTCTGCCGATTTTAGTTTGGAATGGCTATTCCCAAGAACACCATAGCATGGTGTCCCTGAAAACTAACGCCGAAATGGAAGCCTATTGGCGCGGTAATGGTTTCGAGGAAGTGATTCTCATTAATGCTAAAGACTTCGATGATGCTAATCAAAATGGGGAATATGTAGATAGCACCAAATTCTCTTTTAACCAGCGTCTGGAGTTCATGAAAGCGGTGTTAATGGCCACGGATAAAGCCGCCCAATTAGCACTAGGTGGTAAACTAACCGTTATCATTATTAAACAACTGAAAGGGGCGGGAGTTCACAAACGGGGAGCGGCTTCCCATAATCTTTATCCAGGAGATTCTTTAGAAAAAGATTATATCGTTGCTGCCTTACAAGAACGCGCTTTACCCCCTGAAGCTTGGGCAATTGTTCGTACTAATTTCCAGCGCTCTGGAGGGGGTCCAGCAGCGGAAACAGTGGTAACGGAAAAAGTATTCCCGCTGCCGGATTTAGGAGCCTTACCGATGACCGAATATACTGTGGGTGGCGATAAAAAAGTGGCCACCACTGCTATGGGGGAATTAGTGGTAGCTGTGGGTAAAGCTGACCCCAATTTTGTTGTCACTAATGCTGATGGTAATGCCGCTTCGGGAATTAATAATATTAACGTCGGTTTAAAGATTATTCACCCCACCAGCGATGATACCTATTTCCAGGGTCCTAACGGTCAAGTTTATGAACCTTTAAGCGAGGATGCCTGTGCCGGATTAGCCGTCGGTTTATCTCTCTTGGGAGCGCGAACTTTATGGTGTTCCTACGAGTCTTTTGCTATCAATGGTTTACCGATTTGGCAGACTGTAACCCAAGCGATGGCCGAGTTACGTCGTCCCACCCCTTCTACTATTACTTTATTCACCGCCGGAGCCTTGGAGCAAGGGCGTAATGGTTGGACACACCAACGCCCAGAGATTGAAAATTATTTCGCCGCTATGATGCGAAATGGTAATATTTTCCCACTCTTTCCCTGCGATGCTAACAGTATTCAAGTCTGTTATGGATGGGCGTTAGGAACTAGCAATAAAGGCATTACAATCACCGCTAGTAAATCGCCTTTACCAGTGCGAACTACCTTTGAGCAAACCCGTCAAGCTTTGGAAAAAGGCGGCGTAATTCTTCAGGAATCGGAAGGCAGTAAAAAAGTAGTTTTTGCCGTTATTGGTGATATGACTTTATTACCCGTCTTTGAGTCGGCACAACAGTTAGAAGCAGCAGGAATCGGTGTAAAAATCGTCTCGGTAATTAATCCTCGTCGTCTCTATCGTCCTAGCGATGTGATGAGTGAAACTAGCTCGCAAGCTGATAATAATTTCCTCGATGATGCTGGTTTTGACAGTCTCTTTGCCGGTGATGCTTTAATCGGAGTAACCGGTGGTACAAGCGCCATGTTAGAACCGATTATGTTACGCAGTAATGCGCGTCGGGATGTCTTTGCTTGGAAACGGGGAGAAACCACCGCTAGTGCTGGGGAAATTATGGCCTATAATGGCTTAACTGCCAATGCTTTAACTGCGCGTGCTACTCAGTTATTAGGTTAAGTTCCCAGTTAGTTTTTTTGATTATTCCCTACTCTCTTTGATTGGAAAGTAGGGATTTTTTTCAGGTCACTTTTGCCAACGGGGTAAACTTTTAATAATTTTCCATAGGTGAGGATATTGGAGGGATAGATAGCGTTTAATATGGGATTTTAAACTAACTAAATCCTGAGATTCTTTTAGTTCTCTATCTTGATAAAAACGAATTAAATCATCTCGTCTTTTTAGTAAAATTTTAATTTGTTGGTAATCTTCCGAGCTTAAAACTTGATGGGGTTGAATATTTTCTGGCAGCGGGCGCGGGATGTAAAAAGTTGTATGAGATGGGGATAATTCTTCGATAGGACGTTCTTTGCTATAGAGATAGATAGAAAGAGATTTCCGGGATAAATGCCGTTGATTTTCTGGTAAATTAATCTGAGAAAATCCATGCCATGAATGTTCATTGGTTTCAAAAATAAGACAACGATTAAAGATAGGGACAAAAGATTTAATCCTATTTTCTTCTGGTTGACGGGGATTGGAATGTAACTCTAGATTCCCTCCCCAATCTGCTTGCCATTGGGGATTTAAATAGATTAATAAATTCAAGCGGCGATGATACCAATGACGCTCATCGAGGTTAAAATCAATGTGAGGGTCTAATTCTTGACCGTGTAAATTTTCGTGGGTTCCACCCCCATAAAAACTAGGGTCTGGAATTAAATTATCGATACCAGTTAATTGGGAAATTAACTCGAGAAACTCTTGAGCTTGAATGTAGCGGCCAAACTGCTGATAAACACCCCCCAAACCGATTAAATCCTCATTAACTGCCTTCCCGCCAACTTTTCCTAACTCACTAATGGCTTTTTGCGGATTAAAACTGGGAAAATTTTCCAGCAAAATTTGCGCTTGCTCCCTAACTAAAAAATTATCGATGACCAAATGCTTAAACGGTTGCGCTGTCTCAAAATCTTGACGATAGACAGAAGATTTCTCATAAACAAGGGGATTGATAAACATTAGACAGCTTTTTTGTTGGTATGATGAATTGTAGCAATCAAACTAGCAAAATAAAGATTAACTCTCCTATTGACCTCATCGCCTATGGACTGGTGGCACAAACTCAAAGATAATCCTCTCGCCCGTTGGGGAGCAGTTTTACTGTTAATCTTCTATTTAAGCGTAATGGCGGCGGATTTTGTCGCTCCCTACTCTCCCTACTCCTCCCAACCCGGTCAGTCTCTCCTCCCCCCCACCCAAATCTTTTGGCGCTCGCAGTCGGGAAGTAACAAGGGTGAGTGGATTGGCCCCCACGTCTATCCCACCACTCAAAGTGCTATTAATATAGAAACTGGTGAGCGGAAGCTAATTAGAGATTTTAACAACCCCTTGCCGCTGCGTCTCTTGGTTAAGGGTGAAACCTATAATTTCGGTCAAATTCGCCTACCTTTACCGCCAAAATGGCAGGAAGTAACTTTATTTCCCGGTATCCCTTTTGATCGCCATCTGTTCGGGGTCATCGGCGATGGTAGAATCAATATATTGGGAACTGACGAATCGGGACGCGATAGTTTTAGTCGCTTGATTTTCGGGGGCAGAATTAGTTTATTTATCGGTTTGGTCGGGATTTTAATTTCTTTCCCTATCGGTTTATTTGTTGGTGGCGTTTCTGGCTATTTTGGTGGTTGGTTAGATGCGATTTTAATGCGTTTTGTGGAAGTTTTAATGACTATCCCCGGCATATATTTACTCGTGGCTCTGGCAGCCGTTTTACCCGCAGGATTAACCAGCACCCAGCGCTTTTTATTAATCGTCCTGATTACTTCTTTTATCAGTTGGTCGGGATTAGCGCGGGTAATTCGCGGTCAAGTTTTATCCCTGAAAGAACAGGAATTTATTCAGGCTGCTAAAGCTATGGGAGCAAAACCTCTTTATATTATTCTGCGTCATGTGCTGCCCCAAACTGCCAGTTATATCATTATTTCTGCTACGTTAGCTGTGCCGGGGTTTATCGTGGCCGAATCGGTTTTAAGTTTAATTGGTTTGGGAATTCAACAACCGGATCCTAGTTGGGGAAATATGCTTTCTTTGGCTACCAATGCCTCAATTATTGTTCTACAACCCTGGTTAATTTGGCCACCTGCTTTGTTAATTATTCTCACCGTTTTAGCTTTTAATTTACTCGGTGATGGTTTACGCGATTCTCTAGATCCTCGCAATTTAGAGAGATAATTTAGTTATTATCAGTTATCAGTTATCAGTTATCAGTTATCAGTTATCAGTTATCAGTTATCAGTTATCAGTTATCAGTTATCAGTTATCAGTTATCAGTTATCAGTGAACTGATAACTGTAAAGTCTCCCCACTTCCCATTATGAATAAAATCAGTAAAAGTTTTAATAATTTCGCCGATAGTTTGGTGATTTATAGTCAAAGATACGGAAAAATAAGCTGGGTAATATTTTTAATTATCTTTGCTTGTATCATGACGATAACCTTTAATTATCCGGCACAATCGACCAATCAACCCCAAGAAAAACCCGAAATTCGTGGAGTTTGGTTAACTAATATCGATAGTGAGGTATTATTTAAACCGCAAACCCTAAAAGATGCCCTTGATAGGTTGGCTGATTTAAACTTTAATACTATTTATCCCACGGTCTGGAATTGGGGTTATACACTCTATCCTTCTAAGGTAGCAGAAAAAGTGACAGGACGAGCGATCGATCCCCATGAATCTTTAAAAAATCGCAACTTTTTAAAGGAAATAATTAGCCAAGGTCATCGGAAAAAATTAAGAATTATTCCTTGGTTTGAATTTGGTTTTATGGCTCCTGCGGATTCAGAATTAGCCAAACGACATCCCGATTGGTTAACCCAAAGACAGGATAAAAGCGTGATTTGGTGGGAAGGAAAAGTGCATCAACGGGTGTGGTTAAATCCCTTACATCCGCAGGTACAAAACTTTATTACGGATTTAGTCAGCGAGATTATTACTAACTACGATATAGAAGGAATTCAGTTTGATGACCATTTTGGTTATCCCGCCGATTTTGGCTATGATGAAACTACAATTAAACTCTATCAAAGGGAACATTCGGGACAATTACCACCGCAAGATTACCAAGATAAAGCATGGATTCAATGGCGGGCCGATAAAATTACTGACTATATGAATAGTTTAGCCCAGACGATTAAAAAGCAGCAACCTAGAGCGATTATTTCCCTATCTCCTAATCCCTACACTTTCTCCCTAGAATCCTATCTTTTAGATTGGCAAAAATGGCAAGAAAAAAACTTGATTGATGAATTAATAGTGCAAGTGTATCGAACTGATATGAACGCCTTTGACTGGGAATTATCCCAACCAGAATTACAGCAAGCTAGACAATCTATCCCCGTAGCTATTGGGATTTTATCTGGTTTAAAAGGTCGTCCGATTCCGATGGTTAATATTACTCAACAAGTGGAAAAATCGAGACAAGAAAATTTTGGCGTTTCTTTCTTTTTCTACGAAACTTTATGGAATATCAGCAATGAATCCCCTTCCTATCGACGCAGGATTTTTCGGGAAATACTCCAGTCTGCTAATCCTAGCTAAAATGGCTGACTTTAAGCGAAATTATTGCCCTAACCTAGCCATAGTTTCTTAAGTTTATCTTTAAATTAAGAAAAAGCAGCAGGGAGAAACTAAAATCGCTAGAATGAAAAAAGACTCTCCCTTATCACTTTATCCATGTTGATCAGACATAACCGAAGCTCGATCGCTAAACCTATTTTACTGTTTCTTGGCTGCCTTGTGAGCGGGCAGTTAGGGGTGTTAGTGGTAGCCAATAGCCTCTGGTTTACCGAGATGGGTTATTTAAACACTTTCCTGAAACAATTGTCTTGGCAACTAGGATTAGGTTGGGGAAGTGCGATTCTTTCTCTACTCTTTATTTTTACTAATTTACGTTTAGCCCAGCGTTTTCGTTGGCAAAAACCAAAAGAAGATAGTTATCCTCTTAGTCCTCAATCTCCTAGTATTAATTTACTCGGTCTTTTGATTATCACAACGGGAATTGGAGCTTGGATTGGGTCAATGTTATTGTATTACAGTAAACTAGCCCTCAGTCTCTGGACACCAGATTTTAATCTCCCTAATCTTAGTTCTTCCCTAAGTTCTCCTCTGGAAATAGTTTGGATTAGGCAAGTATTAACCGATATTTCCAGTAATCTTTGGCAAGGGGTAATTATTGCTATTTTAGTCTTGGGATTATTAATTAAAACCGAGTATTTTTTGCGAATAATATCTATAGTATTTACTATAATGCTATCTTTTATTATTGCTGGGCAGTGGGCGAACTTTTTAAAATATTTTTATGGTGTTCCTTTCAATATTAACGATCCTCAATACGGGAATGATTTAGGTTTTTACATCTTTCAATTACCCCTGTGGCAGTTACTAGAATTATGGCTCGGTGGTGTGGGAATATATACTCTTTTTGCTGTTAGTTTAACCTATCTTTTTTCGGGTGATAGTCTTTCTCTGGGAACCTTTCCGGGGTTTTCCCGTCCGCAACTGCGTCATTTATACGCCCTGTGGAGTGGGTTAATGGCGCTGCTAGTATTACACCATATTATTCAGCGTTACCTGCTACTTTACTCTCCCGAAGGAGTAGTTTATGGTGCGGGTTATATCGATGTTCATGTTGGTCAATTTATTGAAATTATTCTGGGAATTATTGCAGCAATAACCTCTATATGGTTAGGAGAAAAAGCATTATTTGGTAAAAAAGACCGTCGCAAGTTATACAAAAACACTAAGAAAAAGTTGGTATTTTCCCCCTACTTAGTTCCTGTATTTCTCTATTTAATTGTTTGGATAAGTGGCATAGTTATCAGTGGACTATTACAAAGAACTGTCGTACAACCGAATGAATTAGTGAGAGAAAGACCCTATATCGAAAGAAGTATTCAATCCACAAGAGCGGCTTTTTCCTTAGATAGAATTGATGCCCAAGTTTTCGATCCACAGGCCGAATTAAATGCCGAAGTTTTAGAGAGAAACCATCTAACTATCGATAATATTCGTCTTTGGGACACCAAACCACTGCTAGAAACTAACCGACAATTACAGCAAATTCGCTTATATTATAAATTCCCCGATGCCGATATTGATCGCTATCGGGTACGAGTAGGATTGCCTGAAAAAATCGAAGAACGTCAAATATCTGAAAAACAACAGACAATTATTGCCGCTAGAGAATTAGATTATAGTGCGGTTCCCACTTCTGCTAACACTTGGGTGAATAAACATCTCGTTTATACCCACGGTTATGGGTTCACTCTTTCCCCGGTTAATTTAGTGGCTGCCGGGGGTTTACCCTACTATTTTGTCAAAGATATCGGCACAAATAAAGACGAAGGGGCTCTACAAACCTCTAGCGAATTAATTGATTATAGTATTCCCATTGGTAAACCCCGCATTTACTATGGGGAATTAACTAATAATTATGTGATGACTCCCACCACCGTAGAAGAATTGGATTTTCCTAGCGGGGATGGAAATGTCTATAATACCTACGATGGTAAGGGAGGAATCCTAGTGGGGACGGGGTGGAGACGTTGGCTATTTGCCCTTTATCTGCGGGATTGGCAAATGTTATTTAGCCAAGATTTTACTCCCGAAACTCGCCTATTAATGCGTCGTGATGTCCAAAATCGCGTGCAAACTATCGCACCTTTTTTAAATTATGATCGCAACCCCTATTTAGTAGCGGCAGATGTGGGCGATAGTAGCAGTAAATTACATTGGATTATTGATGCTTATACTATCAGCGATCGCTATCCCTATTCTGACCCGGGTAAGGATAAATTTAACTATATTCGCAATTCGGTGAAAGTGGTAGTGGATGCCTATCATGGAACAGTGAATTTCTATGTTGCCGATGAAAATGATCCAATTATTCAGACGTGGAATAAAATCTTTCCTCATCTCTTTAAATCTTTAGCGGAAATGCCGAAAACTCTCCGCAGTCATATCCGTTATCCCGAAGATTTATTTAGTACCCAAGCAGAAAGATTATTAACCTATCACATGACCGATCCACAGGTATTTTATAATCGGGAGGATCAATGGGAAATTCCCCTAGAAATTTACGGCACGGAACCCCAGGCTGTATCACCCTATTATTTAATCATGAAACTGCCCGATGCCGACAAAGAAGAATTTATTCTCCTCCATCCCTATACTCCCTCTAGTCGGCAAAATTTAATCGCTTGGTTAGCGGCGCGTTCAGACGATAGAGAGTATGGTAAGTTATTGCTCTATCAATTTCCTAAACAAAGGTTAGTGTACGGGCCGAATCAAATTGAGGCTTTAATTAACCAAGATCCAGATATTTCTCAACAGATTTCTCTTTGGAATCGGGACGGTTCTAAAGTTTTGCAAGGACACCTATTAATTATTCCCATTGAACAATCGCTGCTTTATGTAGAACCTTTGTATCTAGTGGCAGACCAAAATAGTGTCCCAACAATCGCTAGAGTAACAGTTGCTTATCAAAATAAAATTGTCATGGAACCAACCTTGAAGGAAGCTTTAGAAAAGTTATTCTCAGGCCATCAGAGTTAAATTGCCGCTAATTGCCCACAAATTAGCAAAAAGCTGATGCTGGTTCCAGAACGATCCTCAATATCCCCGAATTTGCCCAGAAAATTGCCTGCTCTGGTTAATCAGCCAATTTTCAAATCCAGTATCATCAAAGGATTGAGTTATTCTTTTAATTGGAAAAGTGGGCAATTAATTCTGTGCGAGATGAATTGAGTATTAAAGGGGTAAACTCCTCCACTGGTAATAATAAAATGCGCTCGATGATTACGGACAAATCGGGGTCTAAACTGCCAAAACGAGCTTTCAATAAATTTTCTACCACCAGACGTTCTCCCTGTTGAAGACCCTGTTGAAGACCCTGTTGAAGACCCTGTTGAAGACCCTGTTGAAGACCCTGTTGAAGACCCTGTTGAAGACCCTGTTGAAGACCCTGTTGACGGCCAGCATCCAGTTCTTCCTGAAGACGGGAAGTGTATAAAGGTGATAATCTCATAATTAACTCTCTATCCTCCTGTTCAAGC
>NZ_JAPZSR010000008.1:0-10479 GCF_027531875.1 Microcystis sp. LE19-84.1B
GTAGGGTTAAAGCAACACCATCACGGGTTAAGGTAATGTCGTTTTTATCGAAGGTATTGAGGTTAATTTGTTCGGAGAATTGAACGTCAATACTGTTGATGGGGTTGGCGGTTGAGGTGGGAACGTTGAGAAATTGGGTAATAGCAGGTTTAATTACATCAGCAAAGACGCTAAGGTTAGCAGTAGAAGTGTTACCAGCGGTATCTTGTACCTGTATTTCTAGATTACGAGAACCGGGAGAGGGTAGAGAAATATTGCTGCTAAAGCTAGTTCCGGTTACGGTTGCTTGTCCTAAGTTTTGGTTAGTGGTTAAGTCTTTGATATAGACTTTTAGGTTGGCTTCGGCTAAATCCCCTGTAATGGTGATATTTTGGCTATTTACCCGATATTGTTCCGCTTGGTTGAGGGTGGCAATTTGATCCCCCCCAGCCCCCCTTAATAAGGGGGGAGTTGTAGCGGTAACTTGGATATTAGTCGGTATATTAGGAAGAATGCGATCAAGTGTCCATGTTTGAGTGAGGGAGTTACTGACACTATTTCCTGCGGTATCTTTGATCCCTGTACCATTAACGGTGACGGTATAAATACCGTTATCAGTTTGCAGTCCGCTTAACCCTTTGATAGTGTAGGTGGTTTCGTTGCGTTTTTCTAGGGTGACGCTATTGGTAATTAAATTAACACCACCATCACGGGTAAGGGATAGGTCATTAATATCAAGGGTATCTTGTTTAATTGCTTCAGAAAAGCTGATTTCTAAGTTACTAACTGCGGTATTACGAGGACTGGTGACATTAGTGATACTGGTAAGGGTAGGAATAGTGTTATCCAGTACCCAGTTAAACCCTTTACCCCCGACACCGTTGTTATTATCAGTATCCTGTACGCCATTAGCGGTGACTAATAATTGATAATCTCCCTCAGTGTTGGTGAATTGACTCAAATTACTGACTCGGAAGGTAGTAGCATCAATTTGGGTAATAGTAACGGTATTGTTAACTAAGCTTTCGCCGTTGTTACGTCTTAGGGTGATGTCGGTATAGTCGAAGCTAGTGGGGATAATCGCCTCTGTAAAGGTGACATCAAAGGTATCAACAGGAGTATTAAGTAAGGTAGAGTTAAAGCCAGTAATTGAAGCAATACCGGGTTTATCTCCTGTAAATGTCCAGTTTTCGCTAACAATACCGGCTCCATTATTACCTGCTAAGTCTTGGATACCTGTAGCATTAACACTGAGTTGATATTGTCCAATATTACCCGTAATACTGGTTAAGTTGTTGATTTGGAAGGTTATGGGGTCAACTTGACTAATTGTCACCCCATTGGTGATTAAATTGACACCGTTATCAAGGGTTAAGCTTAAGTCTTGATAATCAAAAGTATTGGCGCGGATGGGTTCAGTAAAAACAACGGTTAAGTTATCTACAGGAATCTTGCGCGGATTGGGTGAAACATCAAGAATTTCTCGTACTTTAGGCGCTGCGGAGTCGTTACTATCGTAGCTAATGGTATAGCTTCCGGTGCTGTTGTAGTCGAGGAAGTGGAGAATATTTTCGTATTTGGGTCGTCCTGTAGCAGGGAAAGTGCGATCGGTGCGCCAGATATTATCTACATTGATTAATGTACCATCGGAGCGGCGCAGTTCTTTGATTTGGAATTGTCCGTTAGCAGGATCTTCTAAACGGATGTAGGTCCAGATCCCCCCTAACCCCCCTTGATAAGGGGGGGATAAGGTGATTTGTGCCTCTAAATCAAAGATGGTAACGGGTGCGTCAACGGTAGCGGTGTCAATGGCGGTGACGGGTGCAGTATTGCCATTACTAAAGTAGAGGGTATCGGGGTAGAATTTGGCATCAAATTGATCATTAACTAGGAAGTCTGGGAGGTTATCGCTGTTTGCTTGGACTTTTTGGATTAATTCATGAATTTTGACTTCTTTAATTAGGGATAGTTCTTTGTTACCAAGTCCGTTGATGTGTTCAAAGGTGGCTTTATATTCGATAAATTTACCCTGGAGAGTGGATTTGAGTAACCAGTCAGCGACGGCGGTTTGTCCGGCTTTGATGTCGCCAAAGTTGACAGCGAGGGAGGGGGTAACGTCTTGTCCGTTGAGTTGAGAACCGATGATATTAAAGTCAATCAGTAATCCTTTTTCGTTATCAACAATTTTGGGTTGAGATGAGGTGATACGGAGATTTTTCGCATCGCCATAACCTTTGTTTTGGACTAAGACGGCGAGATCAAATGGTACAGATATTTCGGTAGCATCAGTAAAGGGATCATCGCCATAGACGTTACGGGATTGGAAGTAATCTAGGTATAGTTCCGCTTGGGGTAAGACGGTGATACCTGTAGAAAGTAAGGGGACGTTGATAACTTGTCCGTTTTCTGTGTAGGAAAGTGTACCGCCGATGTTGTAAGTGGTAGCGGTTTGGGGTGCGGCGAGGTTAGTGGGGATAAATGTCCATTCTGCACTACCTAAGCCTTCATTTTGGGGGGTATTGGGGTCATCACCTGTTAATATACCTGTACCATCTACTGCGGTGATGTTTTTGAGGATGGGGTTAGTGATACCAAAGAGGTTGTTAACTATATTGCCGTTTTGGTCGGTAATCTTTAGGTTGACGGCGAGGTTAGTTAGGTTAGTTGGATTACCGTTGTCTATTTCGAGGTTTCCGAGGAAAGCGGAACGAGTCATTACGGCTTCTTGGTCGATGCTGATACGAACTTGAGCGCAAACTCCTTGTTCAGGTTGTGGTGGCGGAGATGTTTTTTTTGTAGCAAGGTTAACCAAATAATCTAGTGGCGCATTGAAAATGCCTAATTGTTCAGCTTGCTCTTGAGTCCAAGAAACCAATGATGTACTGGTATTTGCATTCGAGGATAAATTTTCATAAGGTTTGATTATAAAAGCCGATGTTTCTATTTCAGGGGTGTTGGGATTATCTGTCAAACTCCATAGCTGATTGTCGTAATTAACAAAGGCTGAATAGGATAATCCTGTAGAGAAATAGTTCCAACGTAGTTGTCCTGGAAGAGCTTGTAATTCTTCAAGAAATTGTATTGGCTCATGAGCATAAGTCTGACTTATACTCTCCATTTTAGCCATCAAACTTTGTGTAGAAGATGTCTCAGTATTAACAGGAGAATATTCCCAAAATACACCCTCGGAGCCAAAAAACTGACTTTTTTCTTCAACAATAGGAATGGTTACTGGGCCGAACTTCCCATTAACTTCTGCCGAACCCTTGATACCGTAAAAATAATTAACTCGAAACCCTCCTTTATAAGTAACTTTTGGTTCTCCACCACAATTACTGGATACTTCTCCTTCTGCAAAGAACTGAGGATTTATTTCTAATCCTGCTTTTAAAGTTCCTTCAGCTTGTAGAGGTGATAAATTGACTTTTGTTTCGACTTGAGCACTTGCACCAGCTTTAATACCTAGACTACCTTTTGCTTGACCAAACCATTCTAATCCAGTGCTACCATCTGACTGACAGCAGGTTCTTAATCCTCCTTCTGCACTAAGATCCGATGTGGGCTTAAATCCGAGAACTCCACTTATAGAAGTTTCCAGTAATTTATCTGTGCCATCTTTACCTGACTTAAATAAACCAAGAAGATCAACTTTGATTATTTCTTTTCCTTCTGAGTCACATTTTTTATTTTCACAAGGTTCTTGGTTTATTATTACTGGCGTAGAACTACCACCCCCAGGGCCATCCCCCCCAGGAGCATCCCCCCAAGGATTCCAAGAACAACCACCAGATCCATCTACATTATTAAAACCAATACCTGTCGATTTACCAACATCTTGACCCCCACAAGGATAGAAATAAACTAGAGATCCTGAAATCCCACAACCACCACCAGTACCACCACCAGTACCACCACCAGTACCACCACCAGTACCACCACCAGTACCGCCACCAGTACCGCCACCAGTACCACCACCAGTACCACCACCAGTACCACCACCAGTACCTCCACCAGTACCTCCACCAGTACCTCCACCAGTACCGCCACCAGTACCACCACCAGTACCGCCACCAGTACCTCCAGTATTCTCATCAGCAATACGAGTAATTCTGACAGGAACAGTTAAGGAACTTTTCGCACCCAATGATTCAATATTATTAATCAGAGGTTCAATTTTATAGAAAGGATGATCGCTAAAACTAAACTTAAGATCATTCGCTGCAATCAAACCATGATTAGTCAAAGTCATATCCACTTGCATGACTTGACCAACCACATCTAACCCTTCTAAATCAATTAAAGGCGGATCAATGACTACCGTAGGAATGGGTACATCAGTCTCAAAAACACTCTCAACAGTTATGTTATATTTATCCTCAATTTCTGTCGGGGTGACAGTCCAGTTATACTGCACCGTCTGACGAGATAAAAAGGCGTTAATATTCTCCGTTTCCCCAGCATCTAACTGAATCGTTTGACGGAAAGTATCATGTTTGTCTGCTTTTACCTCTAACTTATAATAACCCTCATTAATATTAGACAGGTTAATTAATCCTGTATTATCCGTCACCGCAGTAGCGATTACTTCATTAGTAAAATAATCTCGTAATGTTACCGTTGCATTGGCTAACTTCGGCGAACCTTCAGCAAAATAGAATAATTCATCAACGGTATTAATCCGTATATTCCCTTTCGCTTCACTTAAAGCACGGAAATTATAATTAACCGATAAATCTCCATCATTCCCTTCTGCATCTAAGTAGAAATTACCGAAATATTCCGTTAACGGTAAATTAGCAGCAGGGTTTAATAATAAAGTAACTTTCGTCGATTCCCCCGGATTTAATGCGGAAATTGTCGCAGGAGAAGCTAACTTTAACCAAGGTTCATTTGGTAACTCTACCTCAATATTTTTGGCAATTCCTCCCCCTTCATTTGTTACCTGAAACTCGACAAGAGTTTGATTACCCCGCAACATTCCACTACTGACTAAATTAGTAGAAGCGACTAACCGGGGGACAATACGCTCTAAATTAACACTAACAGGTAATACCGCCGTCGCTCCTTCCGCACTGGTTAGCTTGATATTAAAGGTATCTTGAGTGATATAAGAGTCATTCGGTGCAGTAATGGTATAACTAAGGGTATTATTCCCCGAACCTGCTAAATTTTGGGGAGTATTCACCTGTACATTCCAACCCGGTACCACACTATCAACAGTCGCAGTAATTCCCGTTATCCCAATATTAGTAATATTTTCCAGCGTCACCGTACCGGTAAAGGGAGTATCTGCAATCACTTTATTAGTGACTTGACTGGTATTAAATTTCATCCCCAACAGTTGAAAACTGTCTTCGGGTGCGGTGTCTTCTGTGGGATTATTGGGGAAATAAGCATTAATGTTATATTGTCCCCCTTCGGTGGGTAAGGGATTAAAACTCTTAACAAAATTACCGTTTCCATCGGTAAACGCGCTTAATTCCCGAATAGTACCGTTATTTTCAATCTTAATGGTGACAAATTCAAAGGGTACAGGGGAATTATCCGCATTATTAACCGCACTTCCCCGTAATGTCACCGCTTGTCTGTTTGTACCAATTACCGTATCAGTGTAAACCGTAGCTTTATAAGCAGGTATCACCGTAATGGGAGTAATAACCGTGTTATTCTGTTCTCCTAACCCTGTCCCCTCATTAACAGTATTATTAGCATCTGTGGTAGCAATTAGATAGTATTGTCCCACAGTTTTCGGCGCAAAGAAGGGGATATTACGCTCATAGAAGGAATTAAAGGGAATATTAGGAGTAAAAGTAGTCTCAGTAATCAGACTATCACTACTATCAAATTTATTATCCGTAGAGAGATAAACCTTATCGGTCCAAGTTCCCGAAGCAGGAGATAAACCTTTATTTTCGACTTTATAGGTTAAATAAGACTGTTTACCCGTATAAATGGGGTTAGTTGTTGCCGCTAAATTAGTAATTACTAAGTCAGGGACATCAATATCACTGACTTCGATGGTTTTTACCCCACTATTAAACCCGTTTGCACTTGCAGTTAAATTAATCGTTTGAATACCATCACTAACCCCATCATTAACCCCAGTGACAATAAAAGTAGCAGAGGTTTGTCCTACTGGAATAGTCACCGTTGCGGGTACAGTTGCTTCGGTGGTGTCGCTACTGGTGAGGGTGACGGTTAATGCTTCTGTTGTGGGGGTATTTCGGGTAATAGTAGCGGTTGCGGTTCCTGTCTCACTAATGATGTTTTTATCGAGGGTAAGGGTGAGACTAGGACTTTCATTATCAGTAACATTAAGGTTAGCGGTTGCTTGTCCTGCATCTACTGTTATATTCGTCCCTGTATAGGTGGGTTTAGCGGTAATTATAACGGGTTGAGTTCCATCTAAAATAGTGTCATCAACTCCTTTAATTTCAAAGGTTGCTGATGCTTGATTTGCTGGAATAATAACGGTTTGGGGTACGGTTGCTTCGGTGGTGTCACTGCTACTGAGTTGTACTTCTAGGGGAGTATTGGTGACAATATTACGGGTAACAGTCGCTTGAACTTTACCTCCATTCTCACTGATACTATTAGCAGCTAGAGTTAGGGTTAAATTTACCCCATCATTATCAATGACAGCGACAGTATTAGAACTACTAACAAACCCAGCAGCAGAAGCAATTATAGTATAATTTTTTGGCAGTTCGATTAAGGTGTCATCTACCGCAGTTATGTTAAAATTAGCCGAAGTTGCACCTACTGGAATAGTGACGGTATTAGGTACAGTAATTTGACTATTTTCACTATTAACTAAGGTGACTGTTAAGGGTTGGGTGGTGTCGGTATTACGGGTGACAGTTCCCTGAATTGTGTTACCTTCGGTGACTTGTTGGGGATTAATTGTCACCGTTAAAGTGGGTTTAAAATCATCATCTAAAATGTTGACAATTGCGCTTTTTTGTGCATTATCAAGAGTTGCTCCGCCAGTCGGGTTAGTTAGGGTTAGATTAATGGTTTCGGTATTTTCTAAAACCGTGTCATTAATGATGGTAATAGTAACAGTTTTACTGGTTTCTCCGTTGGCAAAATTAACGGTAATAGGGGTAGCAACATAATCACTTCCGGCTGTTGCTGTACCGTTGCTTAGGGTGACAGTAGCACTAACAGCGCCATCACTTCCCCCAGTCCGGTTAATGGTAACTTGAGTGACAGGTGTGCCATTTTCATTAATATTATAAGTAGCATTACTGAAGGATAAGACACCGGATACAGCACCATTATCAATGATGTTTAATACTGCGGTTGTTTGGGTGCCTAATGTTGCGCCACCTGTAGGACTAGATAGAGTTAAGTTAACGGTTTCTGTAGGTTCATAAACCGTGTCATTATTGATAGGAATAGTAACAGTTTTGCTGGTTTCTCCATTGGCAAAGGTGACGGTAATGGGGGTGTTAGTATAGTCGTCAGGTGCAATTGCACTTCCATTGCTAGGGGTTAAGATAACGCTAACTTCCCCGTCACTTCCATTAGTGCGAGTTAATGTGATGTTCGCTGTTCCGTTTTCGTTGACGGTGTAGTTACTGCTATTGAGGCTAATGATTCCCCGTTGCGGTAAGTCGTCGTTAATTATGGTTAAAACTGCTGTAGTCTGAGTTCCTAATGTTGCGCCACCCGTTGGGTTAGATAGGGTTAAGTTGACGGTTTCGTCTGCTTCCAATTGGCTATCGTTAACGATGGGGATGGTGACGGTTTTACTGGTTTCCCCATTGGCAAAGTTGACGGTGATAGGGGTATTTGTATAGTCACTGGGTGTGATCGCTGTACCGTTAGTCAAATTAATTGTGGCACTAACTTGTCCATAACTACCATCAGTACGAATAACTTTAACTTCCGTGACAAGAGTTCCATTTTCATTTATGCTGAAATTGGCGGTTTCAAATGCTAATTTTCCCGCCGCAGAGCCTTGATTTAAAACTTGGACATTAACTAAGTCAAAACCAGGTACACTACCCGCAAGATTTAAACCAACAATTTTGACGGCACGTACAGATTGAGCATAGTTAATACTACTCAAATCAAAGGCGGTAGTAATGTTATCCTGAGCAACCCCCAAGAAAGTAAAATCAATAAAATTAGAACTGACAAAAACATTAGCGCGATCACCCGCAGCACCATCTTCTCTGACAAAAATATCATTTCCTGGGCCATCTACAATAGTTTCATCGATAAACCCAAGGGTGATATAAGAACCAGTTGGTAAGGTAACAGTATTAACTAAGGATGAATCAGGATCATTACCTAGAGCGGCATCTAAATTAATAGGAGTCGTTCCACCACTCCCAATAAATCCGTATGGTCCAGGAATGGGACCTGCACCACTATCAAAATAGTCTAGAACAACATCAGCAAAACCTGCCCAAACTGTGTCATTATCAATGATAGTTAATGTGGCAGTTTTTTGACTACCGAGAACAATATTACCAGTAGGATTACTAAGAGTTAGATTGATAGTTTCGCTAGTTTCAGCAACGGTATCATTAACTACCGCAATATCTACAGTTTTAGTCGTTTCTCCAGGATTAAAAGTGACGGTAAAAGTTTGAGGGTTATAATCTTGAGAAGTTGTAGCTGTTCCATCCGTCAGAGAGATTGTTACTGAGCCACTATCCATGTCTCCATTACGGGTAATGGTCACGGGAACGAACACTTTACCATCTTCTCCCACTTGAAAATTAGCCCGACTAAAACTCACCATTGGCTCATCATTATCGATAATGGTTAGAGTTGCGGTTTTCTGTGTGCCTAATGTGACCCCATTAGTGGGATTAGACAGGGTTAAATTAATGGTTTCGTTGGCTTCATCAAGGGCATCATTAACTATAGGAATCGTAACGATTTTGCTGGTTTCTCCATCAGCAAAGTTGACAGTGATGGGGGTATTTGTATAGTCACTAGGTGCGATCGCACTCCCATTACTAGGTGTTAAGGTAACACTAACCGCGCCATCACTTCCATTGGTACGAGTGACCGTTACAGCAGTAACAGGTGTTCCATTTTCATTAACAGTGAAAGTAGGAGAACTAAAAGCTAGGCTACCAACTGCAAGTTTAGCATCATTAAATAAAGCACTACTTGGAACAATTTGCTTGGCAATATTAGCATCACTACTTGACCAAGAAAACTGCATTATATTGTCCGCAGTCTTTTCGCCAAAAAGAAGCAAAATATTATGTAATCCCGCTGTTAAATTTACAGTTTTGCTTACTTCTTTTACAATATGAAGTCCGCCATTATTAATAGTTGCATTAGTTGGTGTAGGGGCTAAAGTTGCATTATCTAAAAAGAGATAGGAAGCATCATCACTATTGATATAAAAAGTATAATTGCCAGTTACAGGGATATTAATATAACCATTCCACTGGGAACTAAATGTTTCTAAGTCAGCTAATTGAGGGATAGTGTTTAAGTTCCAGGATGTTGAATTATTTAAAAAGTTAACGTTTGTGTCAATACGAGTTAAAAGTGGTGATTGTTGAGAGAAGAAACCTAAATTATCATCGAAATAAGTATCATAATATTGACCTTTTAATCCTTGAGACAAAAAATCAAAAATAGTCCCTGTAACTGCTGTATTTGTACCTACTGTATAACCTGTCCCCGCAGCGAGGGTTAAAATAACGGTTTCATTGTTTTCAACAATAGTGTCAGCAGTGGGATCAATTGTGACTTTAGCAGTGGTAGAATTAGCAGCGAAAGTCACTGTCCCGGTTTTACTGGTGAAAGTTGCTGCACCGGTTTGAGTGTAATCTGTATTAAAGGTAGCTGTTCCCCCGACTGTATAGTTGACGGTTAATGGATTAGTGGTTACTCCGTTACGAGTGAAGGTATAGACTAAGTTGGTTGTCCCGTCTTCAGTTACACTTACTGGGGCTACTGCTAAAGTGATAGATGGTAGTAAAGAAATTACGGAAACGTTATCTAGTGCGGGGCCAAAAGCAGCATTTTCTGGCTCAATAGATAAACTATAAAATTCCAAGGTCGTTGTGGATGCAGTTGCCGTAAATACCCAGGTCTTATTTACCCAGCCCATATTATCATCACTAAACCCTGTAGTATCAAAGGAAAAAACTTCGGACTGGCCTGCGGCTGAAACTCCTAGTTGTCTGATGGGAGTTCCACTATAAGTATTGCCAGCCAAGGCAAAGGAGACAAGGTATTGTTGGCCTGCAATAGTGCTGAAAGTTTGAGCTATACCACCCACTCCAGGCGAACCATTGAGATCGAGAGAGCGATCGCCATCTGCATCTACCCAATAAGCTGTATAGTCAATTTGATCCCTCGTAACAGTCCATCCTGTCTCACCGTTCGCTCATTTTTTCGAGTAAGAGAGTGTCAAACAGGTTGAAAAGCTTACCCAATAAAGGATTCAGCGACCCAGACTGACTCGGGTTCATCCCGAAGCAAAGTAAGTGGTAGTATAAATAGACTCCTCTACAT
>NZ_JAPZSR010000260.1:0-2141 GCF_027531875.1 Microcystis sp. LE19-84.1B
CGCCTGTAATTCCTCTAAACGTGCTAAAACTTCGGCACTGTGAATGGCAGGATTTACCCCTAAATAAATCTCTTTTAAAATCCCTTGCGGATCGATAAGATAGGTATGACGCAGGGAAACATAACCCATCCAAGAACCATAGGCTTTACTAACATCTCCGGTAGTATCTGCCAGTAAGGGAAATTTTAAACCCTCCGAGTCGCAAAATTCCGCATGAGAATCGACATCATCGGCACTTACCCCTAAAACTTGCGTATTTTTAGCCATATATTTCGGCAAATCCTGCTGAAAACGCCGCGCTTCTAGGGTACAGCCGGGGGTAAAATCCTTGGGATAAAAATACAAAACTACCCACTTACCCCGATAATCCGATAGGGAAATATTCCCTTCTCCCGTGTTAGTCGGTAGGCTAAAATCGGGTGCCGGTTGATTTAAAGGGGGTTGGGGGCCACCTAAAGCGTTAGCATCGGGAATCAAGGCAAAAAATGCCAGAATTACTGCAATTAAAAAACTCAATAGTTGACGACGAGACATAATCAGTTATCAGTTATCAGTTATCAGTTATCAGTTATCAGTTATCAGTTATCAGTTATCAGTTATCAGTTATCAGTTATCAGTTATCAGTTATCAGTTATCAGTTATCAGTTATAATCATTTCAACTAAGATTGAGAATATCGGCTCTTCTAGGTTATGTGTGATAAGTTTAACTTACATAGGATCGATCTTTGTGTCCTCTGTGTCTGGAGTGGTTCCTTTCACTCCCGCGCCAGCAGGACTGTATCTTAGAATACATTTTACCCACCAAATCCAAGAGAGCCGAATATCAAGGCCAGAGTTCATAAGGGTTTAACTGGTCTAGAGTGTATCAGACTTATCTGAAACGATCATAGCAGTCATTTTAGTAAAAAATACTAGGGTTAGGGGACAAGAGGTTATGGTTCTAGCTTAATATTCTTTACATAACTTGACAAGGAAAGGGCGAGGTAAAGGGAGAAAATAGATCGAGCTTGTCTTCATCTGCCTAACGATCATGTCTATTGTCACCCTTAACCCCCTTCAATCCCATCAAGATTTAGTCATCGATCCAGCCAAAATCACGGGATTACGGGGAAAAATCACTATCCCCGGCGATAAATCCATATCCCATCGCTCCCTGATGTTAGGGGCGATCGCCGAAGGAGAAACCGTTATTCATGGGTTATTATTGGGCGAAGATCCCCGCAGTACCGCTAGTTGTTTTCGTGCCATGGGTGTGGAAATTTCCCAACTTAACAGCGAGAAAGTGATCGTCAAAGGTAGGGGTTTAGGCAATCTCGAGGAACCCTTAGAAATCCTCGACGCGGGCAATTCCGGCACGACGATCCGCTTAATGTTAGGATTATTGGCCGGTCATCGGGACCGTTTTTTTGTCGTTACCGGTGATGCTTCCCTGCGATCGCGTCCCATGTCCCGGGTGGTGAAACCCCTCAAAGAAATGGGGGCGCAAATTTGGGGCAGAAAAGCCAATTCTTTGGCTCCTTTAGCCGTTTCTGGGGAATATCTGCAACCGATCCACTACTATTCTCCCGTTGCTTCTGCACAGGTGAAATCCTGTCTTCTTCTCGCTGGACTGTTAACGGAGGGGAAAACCACGATCACGGAACCCGCTTTATCTCGCGATCACAGTGAACGGATGCTGCGCGCTTTTGGGGCAAATATTGAGGTGGATGGGGAGACTAATAGCGTCACGGTGACGGGTTATCCCACTTTAACCGGACAAACGGTGATTGTACCCGGGGATATCAGTTCGGCAGCTTTTTGGTTGGTAGCGGGGGCAATCGTGCCTAATTCCGAGTTATTAATCGAAAATGTGGGAATAAACCCGACTAGAACTGGAGTTTTACAGGTTTTACAGGCAATGGGAGCAGATATCACCCTCGAAAATCAACGGGTGGTGACGGGAGAACCGGTGGCGGATCTGCGGGTGAAATCCAGTCAACTACAGGCAACCATGATCGCCGGTGAGATTATACCCCGTCTGATCGATGAAATTCCGATTTTGGCAGTAGCGGCGGTTTTTGCCCAAGGAACGACAATTATCAAGGATGCCGAGGAATTACGGGTGAAGGAAAGCGATCGCCTGACGGTGATGGCCACCCAA
>NZ_JAPZSR010000117.1:0-7709 GCF_027531875.1 Microcystis sp. LE19-84.1B
GGTGAGATTATACCCCGTCTGATCGATGAAATTCCGATTTTGGCAGTAGCGGCGGTTTTTGCCCAAGGAACGACAATTATCAAGGATGCCGAGGAATTACGGGTGAAGGAAAGCGATCGCCTGACGGTGATGGCCACCCAACTCGATCGCCTAGGGGCAAAAGTAAGGGAATTACCCGATGGTTTAGAGATTACCGGCGGTACAGGCCTATTCGGCACGGAAGTGGACAGTTTTACCGATCATCGCATTGCTATGAGTCTAGCGATCGCTGCCCTCAATTCCCGTCAACCCACCACTATCCATCGCGCTGAAGCGGCCGGCATTTCCTACCCCGATTTCTTTACCACCTTAAAGCAAATTTGTCAAGAGTAGAAATATTAAGTTTTTCTGCGAACGGGCGAGGGGTAACTGGTAAAATTGCAGGATAAATCACAGAGTAGTGGGCTACCTGTGTGATAATCAAGGTCATCGATCGAGGTAGCAAAAAATAGAAGCGTCCCTCATTCAAATTTCCCTGAAAAATATCTCCCTATCTACCCCACTCCCGTCTTCTATTCCCCACCGATAATGGAAATCATCGCCCAATTAGAGAAAGTTTCCTATATTTATCCCGAATCCTCCAATCTAGTGCTTAAAAATATCTCTTTAGCAATTCATCGAGGAGAATTTTTAGGTATTATCGGGCCCACAGGTGCGGGAAAAACTACTCTCTGTTTAACTCTTAACGGTATTGTCCCCCAATTCTACGGAGGGCGTTTTTTTGGTTATGCAACAGTAGCCGGTTTAGACACTTTAACCCATCCCGTTAGCACCTTGGCCCGCTATGTGGGGGCAGTATTTGAAGATCCCGAAACGCAACTTTTAGCCACTTCTATAGAAAATGAAATCGCTTTTACCCTAGAAAATTTACGGCTACCGCGAGAGGAAATTAAAGCGCGTATTCCCAAAGTTTTAGCGGCAGTCCGGTTAGAGGGAATGGAAAAAAAATCGCCGGGGGAATTATCAGGAGGACAAAAACAACGATTAGCGATCGCCGCTGCCCTCGCAGTTCAGCCCGCTTTGTTAATTCTCGATGAACCCACCTCCCAACTGGATCCGGTGGGATCCCAGGAAGTTTTCGCCACCATTAAGGAATTAAATCGCCATCTCGGGGTCACTATTGTGATGGTCTCCCACGCAGCCGAGGAAATGGCCGAATATGCCGATCGCCTGGTACTATTAAGGGATGGTGCGATCGAAGCTATGGGAACCCCAGCAGAGATCTACTCCCAAGTACAACTTTTACAGGAAAATGCCCTGCGTCCCCCGCAGGTGGCCACTACTTTTGCCTTGATCGAGCAGAAAATCGGGGCGGTCGCAACGCGCTCGCTACGCGAGATCGAGTCGATTCCTGTCACCCTAGACCGCA
The DNA here is from genome assembly GCF_027531875.1 of Microcystis sp. LE19-84.1B. Classification (NCBI taxonomy): domain Bacteria; kingdom Bacillati; phylum Cyanobacteriota; class Cyanophyceae; order Chroococcales; family Microcystaceae; genus Microcystis; species Microcystis sp. LE19-84.1B. The sequence continues at coordinate 1,409 of NZ_JAPZSR010000117.1, forward strand.
GTTTTGCCCGTTTAAACGAGATTAAATCCTTTTATCATCAAATCACCCCAACCACTCCCTTATCGTCGGTTTCTGACCCCTTAAACCCCATACTGAGGGTGAAAAATCTCTGCCATACCTATCCAGATGGTACTACCGCCCTGCGGGATGTGTCCCTCGATATTGCCGAAGGGGAATATCTGCTGATTATCGGTCAAAATGGCGCAGGAAAAAGCACTTTAGTCAAGCATTTTCTCAATCTTCTCTCGGCGACCAGCGGTCAAGTTATGATTGATGGACGTTCGATTACTAGCTTTTCTGTCAGTGATTTAGCCCGATCGATCGGTTATGTAGCCCAAAATCCCGATAATCAGATTTTTAACACCACTGTGGAGAAAGAAGTATCATTTGCCCTGACTAATCTCGGTTATTCTCCAGAAATTGTCACCCAACGCACGGAAGCAAGTCTAGAAGCCATGGGATTGCTAGAATATCGATCCTATCATCCTCTCTCCTTACCGAAAGGCGATCGAGCGCGGGTAGTGATTGCGGCAATTTTAGCCATGGAACCGCGTATAGTTGTTTTTGATGAACCCACCACCGGGCAAGATTACCAAGGGGCTAAGGCAATTTTAGAGGTGAGTCGTCAATTACACCAGATGGGCAAAACGGTGATTGTGATCACCCATCACCTCTATTTAATGCCAGAATACGCCGAAAGAGTAATTATTATGGGTCAAGGAACCATCCTTTTAGATGCCCCAATCCGACAAGCTTACCATCAAACCGATCTCTTAGCCAAAACCTATCTAACTCCACCCCAAGCGGTTTTATTAGCACAAAAATTAGGACAACTTTCCGGTTATCCTAATTTCCTTTTAACTCCCCAGGAAATTGCCGATTGTTTTCAGAGGATTTAGCCTTGAGGTTATTTAACTGTTTCTAAGATCAACTTCGATCGCTTAACATTATCAGGTACAGGAATCGGATAATCGCCATTAAAACAAGCAGTACAGAAGGTTTTCGGATCTTCTTTTGTTGCTGTTAACATTCCATCGTGACTGAGATAAGCTAAACTATCCACCCCGATTTGTGCCTGAATTTCCGCCACCGATTTAGTTGCCGCAATTAATTGCTCTTGGTTATCCGTATCAATGCCATAAAAACAAGGATGAGTCACCGGAGGTGAAGATATTCTCATGTGAACTTCTCTTGCTCCAGCATCGCGTAAAGCTTTAACTAATTTCCGGCTAGTGGTTCCCCGCACGATCGAATCATCAACAATAATAACTCTTTTTCCCTGTAAAACATCCCTTAAAGGATTCAATTTCATCTTAATTCCCGACTCTCTCATGTGTTGGGTTGGTTGAATAAAAGTCCGTCCCACATAACGATTTTTAATCAATCCTTCCGCGTAGGGAATATCAGAAATGCGCGAAAATCCGATCGCTGCTGGAATACCTGAATCGGGAACTCCCATCACCATATCTGCTTCTACCGGCGACTCTTTGGCTAATTGTTCCCCCAAACGTACCCGATAAGTATATAAAGATTCCTCGTGAACAATACTATCGGGACGGGCAAAATAAATCATCTCAAAAACGCATAATTTTTTCTCCGGTTTCATGGCCCAATCCACCGAAGATAAGCCATCTTCACTAATCCAAACTAATTCCCCCGGCTGCACATCCCGCAGATAATCGGCCCCAATAATATCTAATCCGCAGGTTTCCGAAGCTAAAACATAACGGGGGGGATTGCCTTCTTCTTGCAAAACCCCAATTACTAACGGTCTGACACCATTGGGATCCCGCGCCCCGATAATTCCCGTCGGTGTGCCGATAACAAGGCTGTAAGCCCCGCTACAATAGCTAAAGGCATCGATCGCCGCTTCTATCCAATCCTTGCCACTATCCACTTCCTGGCCGATAGCGACCGCGATCATTTCCGAGTCGGTGGTGGTGACGAGATCACAACCGCGCTTTTCTAATACATTTCTTAACTCAAAAGTATTGACTAAATTGCCGTTATGTGCTAGGGAAAGTTTACCCAAACGGGTTTCGATCACAGCAGGTTGGGCATTGGCCCGACGGCTAGAACCAGTGGTAGAGTAACGAGTATGACCGACGGCGTGGGTACCCGGCAAGGTTTTAAGGACAGTTTCGTTAAAAACTTGGGAAACTAAGCCCATTTCCTTGTAACAATGCACCGTTTCCCCGTCGTAGGTGGCAATACCTGCCGATTCCTGTCCTCGGTGTTGCAGGGCATAGAGTCCGAAATAGGTCAGTTTTGCTACTTCTTCCTCGGGGGCATAGAGTCCAAAAACTCCACAGGCTTCTTCAGGCTTATCGACGCGGTTCAAGAATAGGGATGAGTCGGGATGGCTAGACATGAGAGGACTGGGGTTTGGGGCTACTTTTGATACAAAATCTTAACTTATCTTAATCTCTTTTTAACACTTTCTTCTATGGCGATTTGAGAACAGTTATCAGGTGTTAGATTTTGGGGTTTTGGGGTTTTAGGGTGTTAGGGTTTTGGGGTTTTGGGGTTTTGGGGTGTTAGGGTTTTGGGGTGTTAGGGTTTTGGGGTGTTAGGGTTTTGGGGTTTTGGGGTGTTAGGGTGTTAGGGTTTTAGCTGAAATTCCCCATTTCCCCATTTCCCCATTTCCCCATTTCCCCATTTCCCCATTTCCCCATTTCCCCATTTCCCCATTTCCCCACTCCTGAATCCTGTTTCCTTCCCTAAAGTCTTCTTTCGATCGCTTTTGACCAAACTTGCTGTATGGTTTCTAGACTAACATCGATCGCCGGTTGTTTATTCCGGTCAAGAATTAAAAGATTATCGCTTTTTTCGCTAACTTTGCCAGTTATTTGCCAATAGTCTCCTAATTGTGTCTTTAGATATTCTTCCCAATCTTGCTGATTTTCGGGGGAAACGGAGACGATAATGCAACTAGCTAATTCCCCGAATAACACCGCATCAAAACGGCCTTGATGATGCCAAGAAAGGTCAATTTCCGCCCCTAACTGCCCACTAATAGAGCATTCTGCCAGAGCAATGGCTAAACCTCCCTCCGCGCAATCATGGGCAGATTTCAGCCAACCGGCGCGGATTCCCCGACGACAGGCCGCTTGTACCTTTCTTTCTAATTCAAAATCAATTACCGGCGGTTTTCCCGTCACCAAACCATGAATAACGGCTAAATATTCCGAAGCGCCGATAGTTGGCAAAGAGAAACCCAAAATATAGATTAAATCCCCCGCTTTTTGCCAACCTTGGCCGCAAATTTGCCCGATATCCGGCACTAATCCCACCATCCCAATCACGGGAGTCGGATAAATAGACTGGGGGCTGCCAGCTGCATCAACGGTTTCGTTGTACAAAGAGACATTACCCCCAGTCACCGGTGTATTCATTTCCCGACAAGCTTCGGCAATACCCTGACAAGCAGTGGCTAATTGCCAATAACCGATTGAATTCTCTGGACTTCCGAAATTGAGATTATCCGTGACAGCAATGGGGTCAGCACCAACACAACTAAGGTTTCTGGCCGCTTCTGCCACGGCCAACTTAGCTCCGTTATAGGGATCAAGATAAACATATCGCGGATTACAATCTGTAGTCGCCGCTACACCTCGCCGAGAATTTGCGGGATTAGCACCCAGAGGACGCACGCGAATCACGGCCGCATCGGCCCCTCCGGGGAGAATAACGGTGTTATTCTGGACTTGATGATCATATTGACGATAAACCCAGCGTTTTGAAGCAATCGAGGGACTATCCAGCAGTTTTAATAAAATCTCGTTATAGGATTCGGGAATAGGAATCGTGCTATCTTCCCATAATTGAGCTTTTTGGGCGTATTCCGGCGGTTCTGCCCGTAATTCCCGATGATAGATAGGAGTATTATCCGCTAGGGCCGTGGCAGGAATTTCGGCGGCAATTTCCCCTTTAAATAATATACGGACGATCGGTTCTGCAATTACCTGGCCGGCGACCACAGCCTGAAGTCCCCAACGCTGGAAAATCTCGATTAATTCGCCTTCTCGTCCCGATGCTGCCACAAATAACATTCTTTCTTGGGATTCCGACAGCAGATATTCGTAGGGAACCATCCCGCTTTCCCGGACGGGGATTTTATCGAGGTCTAATTCAATTCCCACCCCTCCCTTGGCCGCCATCTCGGAGGTAGAACAGGTGATCCCCGCGGCCCCCATATCCTGGGCCGCCACCACCGCGCCGGTCTTAAATGCCTCTAAACAAGCTTCTATCAGGGATTTTTCCAGAAAAGGGTCGCCCACTTGCACTGCGGGCCGGTCATCCATAGATTTATCGGTTAATTCAGCGCTGGCAAAACTTGCCCCTCCCATACCGTCCCGGCCGGTGGTAGAACCAACGTATAAAACCGGGTTTCCTAGGCCTTTTGCCCCAGATTTAACGATTTCCTCGGTTTCCATTAGCCCTAAAGCCATGGCATTAACAAGGGGATTGCCATTGTAGGCATTATCAAAGTATATCTCACCGCCCACCGTGGGAACGCCGACACTATTGCCATAATGACTTATTCCTTCCACGACTCCGGCAAAAATGCGACGATTGCGGGCATCTTGCAAGTTACCAAAACGGAGAGAGTTGAGGATAGCAATAGGACGGGCCCCCATGGTAAAAATATCCCGCAGGATGCCTCCGACTCCGGTAGCGGCACCTTGTACGGGTTCCACCGCAGAAGGATGATTATGGGACTCGATTTTAAAGGCTAATCGCAATCCATCGCCTAAATCCACTACTCCGGCATTTTCTCCCGGTCCGACGAGAACTTTTTCGCCGGTGGTGGGGAATTGTTTAAGCAGCGGCCGGGAGTTTTTATAACAGCAGTGTTCCGACCACATCACGCCAAACATTCCTAATTCGGCTTTATTGGGGTGTCTTCCCAGTCTTTTGACTATTTCTTCGTATTCTTCGGGTTTAATGCCTTCTGAGGCAATTTCTGCGGCAGTGAAGGGGGTAGTCATGGGACAATGCGATCGAGGGACAAGACTTATTGTATAACGTCTGATGAGATCGAGTTACAATGCTTAGTAAAAGACAAAAAAGTTAAAAGGGTTTGCGCTAGTAAAGTTAAGCTAAAGACATAGTTTTATAATCAGTTGGAACGAAACTATGGCAGTAGAAACAGCTTTATCAATGAAAGCATTATATGATCTGGATTTTGTTCTCTGGGCTTCAAAAACCGCCGAACTTTTAAAGCTAAAAAAGTTTGATGAGGTGGACTGGGAAAATCTGATTGAGGAAGTGGAGTGCATGGGAAAAAGTGACAGACGGGCTGTAGAGAGTTTATTAACCCAGCTTATCGAACACCTGTTTAAGTTAGCTTATCACAAATCGGAACGGGAGCGAGAACGCAACGTCTGTCACTGGGTAGGAGAAATTGCCAGTTTCCGAACTCAACTAGGAGAGTGGCTAGAAACCACTACTCTCACCAACCACGCGCGGGATTATTTTCAAAAAGCCTACTCAAACGCTCGGAAAACCCTAATACAAGCGAAAACCGTCACTGGCGACGCGATTCCTGTTGAGCCTCCTTTCTCCCTCGAACAGGTATTAGATGGGGAGTGGTTCCCGATTGATATCGATCATTACTTCGACGTATAAGAACAAAAAAGTTAAAGATGAATATTAAAGTTATTGTTTGGCAAGAGGCAACACCCCCCCGACATCGGGGGGTTTAAGGATAGGCGGTTAAGATGTTAAAGTTATTGTTTGGCAAGAGGCAACCCCCCCCCCAACCCCCCCGACATCGGGGGGGTTTAAGGATAGGCGGTTAAGATGCGTCTTAGCTTACCCTATTTAATCTTGGTTCCGATGGTGTTGGGTAACAGTCGTCATCCCAATTGCTCAAAAACAGGAGCTTCCGGAAGAACACAATAAAAAACTGCTGCTAAACTAGAGGCCTCTTTTTGAGTTTAATTGCGTGAAAACTGACAGTATTTTCTATCAACTCTTACAAAGATTTCCCGCTTGTTTCTTTGATTTGTTGAACCTTCCCCCCGAAATCGCCAATTCTTATCAATTCTCCTCGGTGGAAGTTAAACAATTGTCCTTTCGTCTCGATGGAGTCTTTTTGCCTGATACACCCAATCAGCCTATTTATTTCCTAGAAGTACAATTTCAGAAAGATAATAGGTTTTATTCCCGTTTCTTCAGTGAAATCTTCCTCTATCTCCACCAAACGGACTTAAGCAACAATTGGCAGGGAGTAGTTATTTATCCTCGGCGTTCAGTGGAAAGCGTAGAGACGGCTCGTTATGGGGAGTTAATCAAC
>NZ_JAPZSR010000395.1:0-1814 GCF_027531875.1 Microcystis sp. LE19-84.1B
CCAATAGATTGGGATGGCTCTCTTGTCATAAATTAGACTCACCATCAAGATATTAATTGCTCCCCAACTCGTTCGGTCTATGGCAATATATACTAATCCTTTTATTGTGAATCTCTCCTGCTGTTTTAACATCTCTTTTAAGCAGAGAAACCAGATTTTTTCAATATTCAGATTTTCCAGCTTTAAAAATCTTTTTAGTTTTTTTCTCCGACTCTCAAACAGGATCGGTATTGGTAATGCTTCTGCTAATATCTCTAACTTAGCTTGCTTTAGTATTTGCCAGGTTCCAACTATCATTAACAACAGTAGATATCTGGCTCGTCCCAGTTCATTCTCTAAGACTTTCTGGTATAGTTCACTTATCATTTTCGTTATTTAGGTCATGTATAGTAAATATGACTTATCTTTTTTGGGAGTCTGTGTCTGTATTCCATGCTACATAAGCTTTTCAGCTTGCTTGTCCCCCTGTCAGAAAAAAAAGAAAAAAGAAAAACTAAGTAAAGAGCCAAAAAAAGCCAACCGTCAGTTATCACAACGGCGCCTAGTTATAGAACATATTCATCGTCGTCTCAAAATATTTCGGATACTTTCATCAAGATACAGAAATCGCCGACGGCGATTTGGTCTGAGATTGAATTTGATTGCTGGTATCTACAATTACGAACTTCGTTACCGACAAAAGGATATATCTTGATTACTTTTGCAAGAGATCTTATGATTCAGGTATTGGGAACGCACCAGGCCCATTTGGTGAATAAGGCGCTCGCACTTCCTACCTTATAAGACAACTTATCGATTTTGTATATATATTTTATAGATGCTAATGGAATTTGAATGGGATGAAAACAAAAATCGACAGAATCAACAAAAACATGGGATAAACTTTGAAGAAGCCAAAGAAATCTTTCAAGGGATTTACTTCACTGCGATCGATGACCGTTATAACTATGGAGAAATACGAGAGATCGGTATCGGTACCATCCGAGGTACTGTTATCGTCACCGCGATCTATACTGATAGAAACGGCAAAATCCGCCTAATTTCCGCCCGAAAAGCCACACCCAAAGAAAGGAAACAATACAATGACTATCTCCGACGAACGACTTAAAGAAATCGAAAATATCCCCGACTCCGCCATAGATACATCTGATATACCCGAACTCGACGATCATTTCTGGTCCAACGCCACACTGGTCAAACCCATCACGAAAAAAGCCATCTCGATTGGGATAGACGAAGATATTTTGGATTGGTTTAAAAGCCGAGGTAAAAACTATCAAACGATGATTAATACCGTTCTGCGTTCCTATGTCGAGCATTATCAAAAGTAAACTAATACAAATTTAGTGCGATCGCTGACTAGTGTAGCCCATTTGGTGGATAAGGCGATCGCGCTTCCTACCTTATAAGACAACTTATCGATTTGCTTGAGCGAAACCCAACACCATCATCTCAACAAATTCTACTTGGGGCTTGCTGAATAAAAGTGCGATCGCCCTGATCTTGTACTCATCGTTCGCTCATTTTTTCGAGCAAGAGGGGGTCAAACAGGTTAAAAAGCTTACCCAATAAAGGATTGAGCGACTCGGACTGACTCGGTTTCATCCCGAAGCCAAGTAGTCAGTAGTATAAATAGACTCCTCTATATTCATTAACCTTAAGATTTGTTGTTGTACGAAGTTAAGGGCAGAAATTTCTCTTGAATCCTCTCGATGGATGTACAAAGTGATGTTATTAAAAGCCCTTAACATCTTTTCGGCTGTGGGACGATTAGTGGCGCGTTTAGGATTTCCTTCATAGAGTCCAGCTAAACT
>NZ_JAPZSR010000396.1:0-5358 GCF_027531875.1 Microcystis sp. LE19-84.1B
ACAGTGGAAGGAATTAACAATAAACTGAAGGTGATTAAAAGGAGAGGCTATGGATTTAGAAACTTTAAAAACTTTAGTATTAGATGTTTATTAAATTGGCATTTTGCTAGTTGATTTTACATGGTAAGTTCGGAAGAACCAGAAAAATGGTATTAGCTTATCATCTCTTGCTTCCTAACCTCCGACTGGCTTAATTTTGCTCTTGCCAAAAATAATCGGCGGGTTTTTTGGTTTCTGCTGGTGATAATTGAGGAGCGTCTCCCAAGAAAACCGAGCGCTGGCTGACGCGATCGCCTAATCTTCTTTGGACTCGACTGGGAATACCGTAACCGTAGGCAATATGACCTTTTCCTGCTAGGACGATGATCTGATAGTCGGGATGAGCTTGCCAGAATTTAGCGATCGCATCGGCCATGGTTTCATCCCAGAGAACCTGTGCCAGAAAAAAGCGATCGAATCCCTGACTACTGCCCCCCGTGTGTTGCTCATAAACGGCTAAGATCTGTTGACGGTATTCCTCGTTATCCTGGTTTATTTCGCTTTTAGGGGGGATGTAGGTCATTTCTGAGGTGGAGAGGCTTTCTAAGCCCTCCCGTGCCACTTTTCTAGTGATTTCCGTGGGTGTATTTAGGGCGATAGCTGGTAGTTTTTTCGCCTTGGCCAAGCGCAGGATCGGGGCGTAAAATTCCCAATCAAATCCCCAACGTTGGTCGTATTCACTTTTTTCTCTCAACTGATTTTCGCTAATTTTGCCGGCTAAATACTGATCCAAATAGATTTGGTAAGGACGTTGAAACATCTCGAAAGCGATCGCTATTTGGGGATTATTGGCCTGTAAATACTCGATAATAGCTAATTGGGCCTGATGATCGGCTTGACTATCGTGCCTTTCTCCCAGATAAATAATCTCGGCTGTTTTTAAATCTGCCAGAATTTGTTTTTGGCTATTAGTAAAACTCCAGGCCCGGGGCAGCAAAATAAACAGTAAGCAGAGGGCAAGGATAACGGGAAAAAAGCGTCGGGAGAATTTCATCTTTTTAAAGGCCTTTTAAGAAACCTATCTTAACCGAAGCCAAGAAAAAAAGGGTGGACAATGCCCACCCGCAAAAATTTTCAGAGAACCTTTTTGGTTTAGTAGGTTTCTACGTGCCAGCGATGTTCTTTTTTCAGTTGTTTCTGATAGACAGACCAATCGGTGCCATTTTTAGCGGCGGCACCACTGATAGCATCGTCGATACCATCTTCCATCCCTTTCAGTCCGCACATATAAGCGTGGGTTTTGGGACTTTGGAGTAGATTCCAGATTTCGTCAGCGTGTTCGGCTACCCGGTGTTGAATATACATTCTGCCGCCCTGGGGATTTTGCTGTTCCCGACTGATGGCATAGGTGAGACGGAAGTTATCGGGGAATTCCGCCGCTATTTTCTCTAATTCTTCTTGGTAGAGAATATTGGCCGTTTTGGGAACTCCGAAAATCAACCAAGCTAGACCTTTGAATTTATAATCTTCGTGTTGTTCCTTGAACATCCGCCAGAGGAAAGCTCGGAAAGGAGCGATTCCCGTCCCAGTGGCCATCATAATGATAGTGGCATCTTCGTCATCCGGCAGCAGCATTTCCTTACCCACCGGACCAGTAATAGCCACATCATCACCCACCTCTACATTACAGAGATAGGTGGAACAAACTCCATAAACGGTTTCCTTGGTTTCTGGGTGTTGGTATTCTAACTGACGCACGCAGAGGGATACGGTTTTATCGTCTAATTTATCACCATGACGGGTGGAGGCGATCGAATAGAGTCTCAATTTATGAGGTTTGCCATTAGCATCGCTACCCGGGGGGATAATACCGATACTTTGCCCTTCTAAATAGCGTAAATCGCCCCCAGAAAGGTCAAAGGTGACGTGTTGTACGATGCCGATACCTCCCTCATCAACGAGAGCATAATTCTCGATACATTTGCCGATAAAGGGTTGATTCGGACGGTAGATGTTGACGGGGATATCTGTTTTTTCTTTCGCTTGAGTCATGGCCTTTTTCTTGGTCTGTTCGGGGACGGGCGATGATTGAGCGATTGGCTGTGGTGTGGAGGCACTAGAAACAGTTGCTACGGGGGCAATCCCATTGAAGGGTTTGATGCTGACGATACGACCACCTAAACGGGTAATCCGACGCATTTCTTGATTCATGCGACTGTAGGGAACCGTGAAAAACACGCTTCCACTCTGACGGATTGAATAATCCAAGTTGTCAGTATTGTCGTTTTGATTGAGACCCGCCACTTCGTAAACAAATAAACGGTTTCCCGCTAGTGTACTCGGACTGTACATTAAATATAACTCCCAACTCAAGTCACGATAATCGTTCCATAGTTTAGCCTACCATCGGTACACTACACCTAGGCCTAATTGAGAGTTATCTTAAAAAAACCACAGACATCGCTTCTATCCTTTTGGATAGGATAGGTCAAGTCTCTGGTTAAAATCTGTTACATTTGCAGCATTTTACTTTTTATTAAGATTTATGCTACTTTTTCCCATTTATGCTAAAAATCCCCCTGGTTGGCCTGATGAGGACAAGAGCGGGGGACAGATATTAGCAATAATTATTTTTTCAACTACTCGGCCGCAGCAGCGTTTAAGGGTTTAATGCTGACGATGCGAGCGCCTAAACGGGTAATCCGACGCATTTCTTGATTCATGCGGCTATAGGGAACGGTTAAAAAGACACTGCCACTCTTACGGATAGAATAATCTAGGTTATCAGTCTTGTCATTTTGACTCAAACCGACGACTTCATAGACAAAAAGGCGGTTTTCTTTGGCACTAGAGAGACTTTGCATCGAAATGGCTCCGACATTGATGTTATAGTTCTCTAGTTTAGCCTAGCAGGGAGACTAGCAATCTAGTTAATGGCCGATTTACAGCCGTTTATTCTATCATGACACTCGATCGCAATTGTCCACAGGCCGCATTGGCCGCCAAACCTCTCGAATAACGGACAATAACGGCGACTTTTTCCTGTTCTACAATAGTTTTAAAAGCTCTGATTCTTTTTTCATCAGGCCGTTGATAATCCACCTCCTGAATGGGATTAAGTGATCGCCGTTAATTGTTTGAAGATAAGTCGCAACACCACCACCTCGATCTAATGTAGTCGATTGATGTCGTGCTACTTATCATCCCTGATGATTTCTCGCAGGTCTTGCTCGAAGTGAATGTGGGTAATGTACACTCCTTTAGGGGTCTGTAAAGTGATAAACTCTACAAACAAAGAATCTTGTTCGTGCAGAAGTTTCAGGAAAAAACGTCTTAAGAATTTATTCTGGGGATAGATAAGTTCTTGCAGAAAAACACATTGTTTACAAGAACCAGTAGCTTGAGCGTATTGTTTGAGAAATTTTTTCATTTTCAAACGGAATTCCTCCCAGCCTTGTACTTCACTTCTAGCTTGTTCAGCTGATTGAAAAAAATCCTCATGATCCTTGGCGAATTTAATTCCGTTATCTACCCACACATCAACTGCACCACCAGTATTGCCCGCTAGATACAGTTCCAATCCTTGACGAACAGGCATGGGAAGTTGTGCCATCTCATCATCATCAATTATGATCGAGGTGGGTGTGGTTGATTCTTTGCTAACGAGTAGCGGTTGACTATAAGATATCCGAGGAAAACAATTAAAAACCGCTAAAGTTACTAAAGCTGCAATTGCTAATATTTTACTTTTCATGATCCTTACCCCCGAACTCGAAAAAATTACCAATAGTCGAGTTGTTGTGGCTGACAAATACTAAAATTTACTTCTCTGGAAAAATTCCGCAACAGGATGACCAAAACCGCTAGTTAAAGAAGCACACTTAACAGTTATTTGCCCTACTGTTGAGGTGTTACCCGATAACCATCCCGATCTTGATTAAATTTTACAATTATTAACAAACAACACGACTAAAACTCCTCTGTCACTCTGATTATAACAGAGAAAACTTATGATGGAGTAGTGAACAAATCAAGTTTATTTGACCATGACGCTCGCTCGCAATTGTCCACAGGCCGCATTGGCCGCTAAACCTCTCGAATAACGGACAGTAACGGCGACTTTTTCCTGTTCTACAATAGTTTTAAAAGCCTTAATTCTCTTTTCATCAGGCCGTTGATAATCCACCTCTTGAATAGGATTATAGGGGATTAAATTGACGTGAGATTGAAAACCTTTCACCAGTTTGGCTAATTCCGCCGCGTGTTCTGGTAAATCATTCACTCCCGCTAAAAGAATGTATTCAAATGTCACCCTTCGTCCCGTGATTTGAACGTATTCTTGACAGTCTTGGATGAGATTATTTAGGGGATAATGGTCGGCACTGGGGATTAATTTAGCTCGAACTTGTTGATTAGAAGCATGGAGACTAACGGCAAAAGTTACTTGTAAATTATGTTCCGCTAGTTGCTTGATTTTATGGGGTAATCCCACCGTAGAAATCGTTAAACAACGCTGACCGATACCCACATCTTGATTGAGGCAATGAATCGCTGTCACCACTTCGGGAATATTTAATAAAGGTTCCCCCATCCCCATAAACACCACATGACTCACTCGTTGCTGAAAATCCTCCTGTACTGTTAACACTTGGTCAACGATTTCATAGGCTTTTAAATTACGAGTAAACCCCCCTTTTCCCGTGGCACAAAAATCACAGGCCATCGGACAACCCACTTGGGAAGAAACACAGACTGTCAATCTTTTTTCACTAGGAATTCCCACCGCTTCGATAATTAAACCATCGGCCAGTTTTAGCAGATATTTACGAGTGCGATCGGGTGCCACACTGCGATAATGTATGAGGGAACGACCGATAGGATAATCCGACAGCTTGCTGCGCCATTCTTGGGGGAATACGGAAATATCCGCCAAAGAATGCACCCCTTTTTCGTATAGCCATTGGTGTAATTGTTTACCCCGATAAGCGGGTTGTCCCTGGTCTTTTACCCAGTCGGTCAGTTCCTCTAAAGATTTCGCCAGTAAAGTCATAATTATTATCGTTGATCACATTATCATTGTAATTGACATTTTTTCCCTTTGCTCCTTCTCTAGTCTTTGTTAGTCAATTAAATACTTAAAACTATAACTTAAGCAGGGGTGTTAAAAGTTTTCAGACACCCCCCTTATCAAGGGGGGCAGGGGGGATCCCCCCGCCTATCGGCACCCCCCTTATCAAGGGTAGGGCTGTTTCATTCTCCCATCAGAATATCAAAAGTAAAAGCGATCACTATCAGGTAAAATGAGAAGTGACCGCCAACTTTTGAAAGATATGTTGAGCTTAATAGAAAAACTAAAACAAGTCAAGGACTTTCGGAAAG
>NZ_JAPZSR010000034.1:0-3274 GCF_027531875.1 Microcystis sp. LE19-84.1B
CCATCCTACAAATAATTGTGCCTACCTACTTATGAGTCAATTATTTTTGAGCTTTACTGTTGTTTGGGGCAAATAAAATGATCACTTCTGAACCTATTTATTCCCTCCCTAAAACCCCTCCTTTAGAAAATGGTGATCAACTAAGTCGCCAGGAATTTGAGCGTCGTTATCAGAACCTTTCTGAAGTAAAAAAAGCCGAATTAATTGAAGGAATAGTTTATATGTCCTCTCCTGTACGAGTGCAGAGTCATGGAGAACCTCATTCTGATATTTTAACTTGGTTAGGGGTCTATAAAGCCGCCACAATTGGGGTGATGTCTGCGGATAATACTACAGTGCGTCTGGATGCAGATAATGAGGTACAACCAGATGCTTTACTAAGAATTAAAATTGCTGGACAATCAACTATTAGTGACGATGATTATATCGAAGGTGCGCCAGAATTAATCGTAGAAATCGCCGCTTCTACTGCTTCCTATGATCTCCACAATAAATGGCGAGTTTATCGTCGTAATCAAGTGCAAGAATATCTTGTTTGGCGAGTTTATGAACGTCAATTAGATTGGTTCCGATTAAATGCTGGAGAATATATTAAACTTGAACCCGATAGTCGAGGGATAATTTACTCGCAGGTTTTCCCTGGTCTTTGGTTAGATGTTAATGCTTTATTAGCGGGTAACTTGGGACAGGTTTTGACAGTTTTACAGCAAGGTTTAGCCAGTCAAGAACATCAAGATTTTCTGAAAAAATTATCTCAAAAAACTAATAATTGACGATTAAATTTATGAATTGGCATCCTGACGCTTATCAAGCTTTAATTGCCGAAAATTATCCTCAAGTTGCGGCAATCTACGAGGAACTAATCGATAACAATCCCGAAAATGTTTCTGACTATTGGTACTTGGGAGTTGCCTATCTTCTGCAAAATTTAGAAGCAGAAGCGCAGGTGATGTGGCAAAGTATTTTAAGCGAAGGTAATCCGGAAGAAGTTAAGCAATGGCAAGCAGAATTAGAAGCGGTTTTAGACGCAGAAGCGCGACGACAACAAAGAAAAGGTGATCTGGCAGCCGTAGAATACTTTCGCTATCATCTACAGGAAATTGTTCCCAAGTCAATTAATAATTTATTAGCTTTATTCGACTTAGCTTTAGATTTAGAAATATTTGATCCAGAAGAACTACTTAATTATCCTATTCAAGACAATCTCAGATGTAATCCTAATCAAGAATTGCTTTTAAATGTAGTTCTCAAAAGTCTTTTATATCCCCACGAATTAACTTTAGATTTAGCTCAAGTAAGTTTACCCTATCTAGAGGAATTAGCTGATAGTTTTATCCCGCAAGCTTTTCAGATAGCAGCACGAGTCACCAACGAAAAACAAAGTCCCGTTTTTGGAGTAGAAATTATTAAACTTTGTCTGCAATTAAGACCAAATGATCTCAGTCTTTTAGAACAGTTAGTTAACCTCTATATTTTAGCCGAAGACTTTGATAATTCTTTGATAACTGCCTATCAATTGCGAGAAATTTGTCTAATCCCAACCCTAAAGTTATACAGTAATTATCTAATTTTGTTAATACTTTTGCGCTGGGGAGTTTGGCAAGAAATTGATCATATTTATCAAGAATATCAGAATTTATTACAGGAATTAACCAGTCAGAAAAATATCACTTTAGAACCGATTATTAAAACTAGCTTTCTCAATGTTTCTAGTCCCCTACCCTACCTAGGCGATCGAGCCTTAGCCAATCGACAATTAACTAATCGCATCGCCGAAATTTTCCTTGATAATAATAGTTTAGAAACTCCTTTTATTACTATCAAAAAAGCTCAAAAAAAACTAACTATTGGTTATCTTGCCAGTACCTTAAAACATCATTCTGTCGGTTGGTTAAGTCGTTGGTTAATTCACCATCACGATCGAGAAAAATTGCAAATAGTCATCTATACTATTAACCAAGAAGAAGATGAAATTACCCGTCAATGGTTCCGGGATAGCCGAGATATTATCCGTCATTTTCCCTACGCTCAAAATCCCCTAGAAGTTGCCCAACAAATTCAACAAGATCAGATAGATATTCTGGTAGATTTAGACAGTTTAACCCATAATCTTACCAATCAGATCATGGCACTGAAACCCGCAGCAAAACAAGTGACTTGGTTAGGTTGGGATGCTTCTGGATTAGCAACTATTGATTACTATATCGCCGATCCCTACGTTTTACCCCAGCAAGCGGAGGCATATTATCGAGAAAAAATCTATCGTTTACCAGAGACATATTTAGCAGTGGATGGTTTTGAAATCGGTACTCCTAATCTCCGTCGAGAAGATTTAGAAATTCCCCCCGATGCTACCATCTATTTTTCCGCACAAAGTGGCATGAAACGTCATCCTGATACTATTAAACTTCAGATGAAAATTCTCGCACAAGTCCCTAATAGTTATTTTCTGATTAAGGGAGTTGGTAAGACTGAAAAAATTCAAGAATTATTTACTGAAATAGCGATTAGGGAGGGAGTTAATCCCCAAAGATTGCGGTTTTTACCGAGAGATATAGATGAATATACCCATCGCGCTAATTTACAGATTGCCGATGTGGTGTTAGATACCTATCCCTACAATGGCGCTACCACCACCTTAGAAGTTTTATGGCAAGGAATCCCTTTAGTTACATTGGTAGGAGAACAATTTTCCGCGCGCAATAGTTATACTTTTATGATTAATGCCGGTATTGAAGCCGGAATTGGCTGGAATGAGGCAGAATATATCGACTGGGGAGTAAAATTAGGACTCGATCGCTCCCTTCGTCAAGACATCAGCCATCAACTGTTAGGAAATCGTGACATAGCTCCCCTCTGGCAAGGGAAAAAATTCGCTGAAAATATGGAAAATGCCTATTTAAAAATCTGGGAGGGAAGATGAGAAAGTTATCCGCAATCAATAAAGTATCGAATCGGGGCAAGAAAAATTCAACTAATGGGAGTTTAACTGATGACAGCCGCCACTGAAAAAGATTTAAAAAGACTAGAGGATTTAATCATCGGTATTGCCAACGGACAAAAAGCGATCGAAAACCGACTAACCACCATGGAAAACCGACTAACCACCATAGAAAACGGACAGAAGAATTTAGGTTCTTCGGTTTGTCTTATGCAATGGACGGGGTTATAAGGAATGAAACCTTTATAGAGACAGACATTGCCGCAATTTTTGTCAATTGTTTGCGATCTGAAGCGAACTAATCAATTAAATCTTTTGCCAGATAAGGATTGA
>NZ_JAPZSR010000291.1:0-32398 GCF_027531875.1 Microcystis sp. LE19-84.1B
CTCAATATCTAACTAAAGAGCGTTTTTTATTATATAGTACCAGCCTTGTCAGTTATCAGTTATCAGTTATCAGTTATCAGTTATCAGTTATCAGTTATCAGTTATCAGTTATCAGCTTCTGAAGGCAAGGGGCAACAGGCAAGAGGCAAAAGACAGAATCTGACAATTCTCCTACCTAAAAAGAGGGTTAGAAACTAAGCGCATCAAAGCTTTTAGCTTAACCAATTAGGTCTGAGATTCGGCCCTTGTTATCAGATGTGAGTTTTCAGTTCACTGATTACTGTTTACTGTTTACTGGACGGCTACGCCGTGCCTTTGGCAACACTGAAAAAAGCTTCTCCCCGCTTCCCCACTTCCCCACCTCCCCACTTCCCCACTTCTCCACACCCTACACCCCACACCCTACTGTGCAAGAAGATTATTTTCTGGAGAATAAAACGTAAAAACAGGGAATAATAAACAGAGTTAACAGAGTTGCTAAAGACAAACCCGAAAAAACGACAATTCCTAAAGGTTGCAGGAATTCTCCCCCCTCTCCCAATCCTAAAGCGAGGGGAAATAAACCTAAAACCGTGGTCACGGTAGTCATTAAAATCGGTCGTAAACGTTGGGGAGCGGCCTTTAAAATGGCTTGTAGTCGAGTAAAACCGAATTCTTGCCGCAATTGATTGGCTAATTCCACCATAATAATCCCGTTATTAACCACAATGCCCACCAATAACACCACCCCGACGATGACAATGGCATTAATCGGGGTTTTGGTCAAATATAGTCCAAAAATTCCCCCCGCTAGGGCCAAAGGAACGGTTAACATAATCACCAAAGGGTCTATGAGCGAGTTATACTGCACGGCCATGACCACAAAGACTAAAAATACCGATAAACCCGCTAATAAACCCAAAGAACCCTGAATTTCTTGATTAGACATGGCAGCAGCACTGGGTAAAATGCTGATACCATCGGGTAAGGGAGTGGAATTTAAAACCGATTGTACCCCCGCGAGTGCGTCACTTAATTTCGCACCCTCGACTAAACTGCCGATAATAATAAAAACTTGACGCTGATTAATTCTCTGGATGACTGCTGGGGTTTTTCCCCCTTCAATCCTAGCGATATCTGCTAATTTTAAGTCTTCTTGTCTATTGACAAAAATAGGTATTTGTGAGATGTCACTAATTTTTTGCCGCGAGTTGGGGTCCAATTGCACCCGGATATCGATTAATCTTTCTCCCCGTTGCAGTTGCGTGGGGATTGATCCTTGAATAGCTGTCCTTACCGTTTGTCCCACTTCCAAGGTACTCAACCCCAAACTATTTAAGCGGGTCCAATCGGGTTTAATCTGGATTTCCGGTTGTCTGGGGTCAGCATCGGGACGAAAACGCGCACTAGGGACTTTTTCATCGAGAATACCGAGGACTTCTTCACCAGCTTGCTCTAGAGTTTTCCCATCGGGTCCCTGTAACATCACATCCACGTCAGCACCAACGGAGGGAGAGTTATTCAGAATAATACCGCGCACTTGACCGGGGGTGAGACGCAAACGCACGTTAACGAGGTTTAATTGCTCTAGTGCTTTGCTCATGCGTTCGATATATGCTTCTGTATTAGTGCCTTGTTTGAGATTAATCGTACTAGAAGCACGCAAAATATTTTCATTGGTAGTTGTGCCAAAAAGAGAACCGCCACTGGTAGTAAAAACGTACTTAGTCTCTGGTTGTGATAATAAAATCTTTTCTACTTCCCGCATCACCTGACGGTTCGTATTTAAATTGGTACCGGGGGGAAATTGAGCAAAAACGTTCACCTGTCCGGTTTGAATACGACTAAAGACTTCCTGGGGGATATATTGCCAGAGATAGAAACTACTTCCCCCTAAAATTAAAAAGGCCAGTAGGATAACAAGTATTCTGTAGCGGATGATTTTAGCTAAACAACGACCGTAGAGAATAGTTAAACCTTCCAGACGTTGACTAAAGACTTTTAAGAGCCAAAATCGCTGAATACCACTAGAAACCTGCATATTTAACAAACGACTGGCTAACATGGGAACAACGGTTAACGCACACAGGAGAGAAGCAGCCACAGCAAAACTGATAGTGAGGATAATCTCGTTAAACAGCAGGGAAATAAAACCACCCAGTAATAAAAATGGCAGTATAGAGACGAGATTAGTCGCAGTGGAGGCCACTAAAGCAGATTCTACCTCTTGGCTGCTATTCCGGGCAATTTCTAAAAAATCTCGCTTATTTTGGTTTTGATTAACTTTGAGGGCAATATTTTCGAGCATGACAATGGAATTATCCACCACGATACCCACCCCTAGGGCCAATCCTCCCAAACTAAACACATTTATCGATAACCCAAATAACTTCATACAGATGATTGCGACCAGGGTAGAAAGAGGAATCGCTAGGGTAATGATAAAAGTCTGTCGCAGGGAACCGAGAAAGACGAATACAGTCAATCCTGCTAGAATTGTCCCCGCTAGTCCCGAAGAAACCACGTTATTAACCGCATTTTGGATAAATACAGACTCATCGGTAGTGGGGACGACTTGCATCCCCCCGGTCATTAACCCGGATTTTTTTAATTCGGCAATGCGTTTTTTGACCCCTTCTACCACAGCAATCGTGTTCGCATTCGGTTGTTTTTGGACGCTAACCCTGACGGCATTTTTTCCATTTAGGGTGACAAAAATTCTTTGTTCTTCTGTCCCATCGATAACTCTGGCCACATCCCGCAGATAGATTTTTTCTTCGGGATTATTACTATCGGTCAGTGCTAAATCTTGGATATCCGCTACGTTTTTAAATTTCCCCACTGCGCGGGTTAAAGGTTCCCCAGTTTCTCCCTCTAGTCGGCCCCCAGAGATGTCCTGATTACGTCTTTTTAGGGTGTCTAAAACCTGATTTAATCCCACTCCTAAAGATTGTAATCGCTGCAGGTCAATATTAACTTGAATTTCTTCTCTAACTCCCCCAATCACGTCCACCACTGCCACTCCTTCCACAAACCCTAATTCTCTCCCTAATTCTTCATCAGCAAATAATCTTAAGTCTTTTAGGGTTAGGGTATCAGAAACGAGAGCAAATTCATAGACGGGTAAACGAGAGGGTTCAAATTTATTTAAGCGCGGTTCTTCAATAATATCGGGTAAATTTTGTCGGACACGATTAAAACTTTCGGTAGCTTCATTTAAAGCAACATTTAAATCTCCCCCCGGTTGAAAAAATAAATCTACTCGCATCCTTCCCTCGCGAGTTTCTGAATAAACTTGCACTACTCCCTCGGTGGCACTCATTCCTTCTTCTAGGGGTTTAGTTACTTCTTCGAGAATAACTTCCGGGGAAACTCCAGGGACATTCATCCTTAAACTAATGCGGGGATAAGTGATAGAAGGAAGCAAATCTACTTGTAAACGATTTAGAAAAAAAAGACCGATGATGATAACTGCTATAGTTAACATCAATACTCCTATATGACGACGAATTGATAGACCGCTTAGGGAGATATTTTCTGACATGATTATCTATAGGGGAGAGTGAGAAGTTAGGGGTTAGGGGTTGGGGTTTTGGGGTTTTAGGGTTTTGGGGTTTTAGGGTTTTGGGGTTTTAGGGTTTTGGGGTTTTAGGGTTTTGGGGTTTTAGGGTTTTGGGGTTTTAGTTGAAATTTCCCCATTTCCCCATTTCCCCATTTCCCCATTTCCCCATTTCCCCATTTCCCCATTTCCCCATTTCCCCATTTCCCCATTTCCCCATTTCCCCATTTCCCCATTTCCCTGATAACTGATTAATTGTGCATAACTCGACCAAAACTCCATAATTTTTGATAATAATAACGACTGACGCTATCCCTATCATCGGTGAGTAGATTGATAGCGATACCATTATTACCTGTTTTTTTTCCTGAACTGTGAATATATTGATTATTCCCTAGATATAAAGCCACATGATTAACTCTTTTATCACCAAAGAAAATTAAATCTCCTGGGAGTAATTCCTCTCGGTTTATTTTTTGACAAAAAGCCTCCTGTTGATAGGAATCCCTCGGCAACCAAATGCCAAAAGTGGCAAAAGCAGCCTGGATTAATCCTGAACAATCGTAATTAGGTGCAAGGGTTCCACCCCAGAGATAATGATTGGTACGATTCATTGCTTCCTGAGTAAAAGTGATAATCTCAGGAATATGTTTTTCTATTTCTGAACGAGTTAGAGGAATTTTTTGATAAGCTGTGGCGGCCGCTGCAATCGCATCTAAATCTTCTAGGGATAACCAAGCTAAATAATTATCTTCTCTTAGCTGAATTTGTAGTCCTTTTTCGGTAATTTCTAGGGAAATAAATTTTAATTGTCTTCCCCGTTGTGCTTGGGTAGCTAACTCTTGACAACTGGGAGAATTGTAGAGATTTAAGTCTCTTATACAGAGATATTCCTGGGTGGAAGATGGGGGAAGGGAGATGATTTGCATACAAAATAGATCAGAATTTATTGACAGAAAAAACTGCATTACTAGCCGAAAGCAAAGGGATAAAAACAAGTAGAATAACCTTAGTTATGTTATCTTCAAGTTTCCACCTCTCTTAATTCTTGGCTACAGAGATAATCTAAGACGCATTTTAACCGCCTATCCTTAGATTAACTCAATCTCCCCCAATCCCTTTGCTGTTACCTCTTGCCTGTTACCTCTTGCCTTATCTCAACAACCAATTTATAGCATTTCCTAAGCTAGTGAGGTACACCTATTTTTCTTCCCCTTTGCCTTTTGCCTCTTGCATGAGTGCCTAAAACCCATAACTTTTGTACCTCAGCAGACTGAAAAACGCTATAAATGTGCGGGCAGCTTAATCTATAACCAAACCGAATCCCTGAAAAATTATTAAACCTCTGGCCTAATTAACTTTTCAGGGTTCAAAAACGGCAAAAATAAGGATTAAATGGCATAAAATCGGTAAATAGAGCATTTAATCGCTTATTATTCATTCTCAATTCTTCTGGCTACCGACTCCTAACCCTAACAACAATTTTTGATTTTTACAACAGGTCTAGGATAGCCAGTTCCTTAACAATATGTTACAATAGCCGGCGAGAGGGGAGTGACCAATATCTGGAACTTTTGGGCTAGAGATAGATTCTATCGATCAGCAGTCACCTCCTGGGTGGGTGGAATTAAATATAAGATGAACGTAGGTTGGGTTGAAAAATGAAACCCAACGCCCGCATGGGTTACGCTACCGCTAACCCATCCTACAAATAATTGTGCCTCCCTACTTAAAGTAAGCTTTTAATCAGATGTTGAGGTTAGTCCATGGCCAATGTTTCCGGGCGGTTTGAAAAGCAAGAATACAGCCAAAACTCAGAAAATACCGTCGCGGTGGTCAGTTCAGTCATGTCCGGTTTAAAAAAAGCATCTCCCCTGCAAAAGGGCTTATTTTGGGGAATAACCCTCAGTTTTACCGCCCTAGTTTCCGCCACTATCGGGGCTGCCGTCGCTTTAATTAGTCCCTTACCCGCGCCAATTGGGGCTATCTTCCAAAAAACATCTTTTCCCACCCAAACAGACATCCTTGAGGATCAAGCTTGGAATAGCTTAATCAATCAGCAGCTTTCTCGTCCTGTTAATATTTTAGTTATGGGCATCGATCGAGTTTTAGATGCCAAAAACAGCGACGATGTATTTAAAGGTCGCAGCGATACCATGCTCCTAGTGCGCTTCGATCCCAGCGATAAAACCGTGAGAATGCTGTCTATCCCTCGCGATAGCCGCGTCAGAATCCCCGGCCACGGTTTCACTAAAATTAACGATGCTAACGTTCACGGTGGACCGACTCTAGCGGCGGAAGTGGTCACTAATACTTTAGGGGATGTCACCGTTGATCGCTATGTGCGGGTGACTACCGATGCCTTCAAGGAATTAGTTGATTTAGTCGGGGGTGTAGAGGTTTATGTACCCGAACGAATGTATCATAAAGATGTCACCCAAAAATTAGAAATTGATTTACAAGAGGGTTGGCAAAATCTCAACGGCGACCAAGCAGAACAATTTGCCCGTTTTCGTAACCCGCAATACGGCGATATTGGTCGCGTACAAAGACAACAAATTTTATTAAAAGCACTCCAACAAAAGATTTTTAGTCCGACAATTCTCCCCAGTCTCCCGAAAGCAGTACAGGTTTTACAACAATATATCGATACGAACTTAAGCGTCGAGGAAATGCTGGCTATCGCTAATTTTGGACGGGAAATTAAACAGGATGACTTGAGAATGATCCTACTCCCCGGCCGGTTTAATAGCCTCGAGGAATACGATGGTCGCAGTTATTGGATTTTGAACCGTCGCGAAATTAGAACCATTGTGGCTAATAATTTTACCGATAACCACGCGGGGGGAGAAACCTCCGTTTATAGTCTGCGGATTGCCATTCAAAATGCCACCCATACCAAAGGTTTAGCCCGTCGTACTCGTAATTATCTGGCCAAACGGGGCTACACAAATGTTTATATTAGCGATGACTCCTCCCAAAAGCTAGAAACCACGGCAATTATTGCCCAAAAAGGTGATATTCAGTCCGCTAACCTCTTGAAAAATCAATTGGGAATCGGTAAAGTAGAATCATCCTCCACTGGTGCTTTAGACTCAGACCTAACTATTCGGGTGGGTGATGATGTGGACCAGTTTCTCGACGCTCAACAGTAACAATGTTGAAAAATTTTTTCAGTCTGGTTTTAATTATTTTGCTGGCGATTCTGTGGCTACTTTTCGCGGCCCGTCCGGTGGCCTTGGCCCAAGATAAAACGATTAACTATAGTTTTGCCCAGCTGCAAGATCGGGATTTTTCCCATCAGGATTTGCGCGGAGGAGTTTTCGCAGCTGCCGCGATGCGGGGAGTTAACCTAGAAGGAGCCGATTTATCCTATAGCATTCTCACCGAGGCTGTCCTCTTAAAAGCTAACTTAAAAGGGGCTGATTTAACCGCCTCTTTGGTAGATAGAGTTACCCTCGATTTTGCCGATTTAACTAATACTATTTTTACCGATGCGATCGCTACTCGCAGCCGTTTTTATGACACAATTATTACCGGGGCCGATTTCACTAACGCGGTGATTGATAACTATCAGGTCAAGTTAATGTGTGAACGGGCCGATGGCATTAATCCCGTCACGGGAGTGGCCACAAGGGATAGTTTAGGCTGTAATTAGCAATTCCGGGCAGATTCTAACTGACTGCTCAAAAATAGCTTACCCCCTACACCCCGGCTATCTCGATCGAGACAGTAGGGATGTAGAATGAAAATACTGAGCGAGGCTAGAGAAAGGAGAGAGACTCTTGATAATCGTCATCGATAACTATGATAGTTTTACCTACAATTTAGTCCAGTATTTGGGAGAATTAGCCTCCGAGTTTCCGATCGCCTTGCCGATCGAGGTCTATCGTAATGATAAAATCGATCTGGCCACGATCGAACAAATGCGGCCGGATGGGATTGTCATTTCCCCCGGTCCTGGTCGTCCAGTCGATGCGGGCATATCTCTGGAATTAATCGCTAAATTTGGCCCCCATTTGCCGATTTTGGGGGTCTGTCTCGGTCATCAAAGTATCGGTCAGGTATTCGGGGGGGATGTGGTCTCGGCCCCGGTCTTGATGCACGGCAAAACTTCCCCAATCTATCACAACAGTGAAGGGGTATTTCAAGGCTTAGAAAATCCTTTTACTGCCACCCGTTACCATAGTTTAGTGATCGAGCGCTCCACCATGCCGGATAATTTAGAGATCACGGCCTGGGTAGAAGATGGTACGGTCATGGGAGTCCGTCATCGGGATTACCCCCACATTCAAGGAGTACAATTTCATCCCGAAAGTATTTTAACCACTGCCGGCAAGGAACTTTTAAGAAACTTTCTCCGATCCCTCTAGTGTTCACTAATCCCCAACCCCTGAAATTAACCTTAAGTGGGTGGGTGGAATTTAATATAACGATGAACGTAGGTTGGGTTGAAGCATGAAACCCAACACCCGCTCATGTTACGCTACCGCTAACCCATCCGACAAATAATTGTGCCTCCCTACTTAACTTGATTAATTCTGTATCTATATCTATGAAAAGGCGAGATTTTATCTTATCGGCGGGGGCAAGTTTCTTAACCGTGGCAGTAAGCTCAGTTTTAGCGGAAACTAAACCGAAACCCACTAACCCCACTTCCCCCCAAAAACCCGATAATTCCCTTTTAGTTCAATGGTTGGGTCATAGTTGCTTTTTATTCACCGGAGGAGGGCAAAGAGTCCTAGTTAACCCCTTCCGGGCAATTGGTTGTACGGCGGGTTTTCCTTTGCCAAAAGTAGAAGCAGATATCGTTTTAATCAGTAGTCAACTCTGGGATGAGGGGGCCGCCGAGAATTTACCCGGTAATCCGAAAATTTTGTTTGAGCCGGGGGCCTATGATCTGGGTAAATTAAAATTACAGGGTATTAGTATCGCCCACGATCGCATGGGGGGGCAACGTTTCGGCATGAATGTGGCCTGGCGTTGGACCCAAGCGGGGATTAGTATTGTCCATTTAGGGGGGGCAGCGGCCCCGCTCGAATTAGAACAAAGAATTCTCCTAGGTTCGCCGGATTTAGCTTTTATTCCCGTGGGAGGTGGTCCAAAAAATTATAATCCCCAAGAAGCAAAACAGGCGATCGAAGTTTTACAACCGCGAATTGCTGTCCCGACGCAATACTTTACCAGTGCCGCCGATAAAAATGCCTGTGAATTGGTCTCTGTAGATGAGTTTCTCAAGTTAGTCAAGGATAAAAATATCCGTTTAATCGGAGACAATAAATTGCGGATTCGTGCCGCCGATTTACCCAAAAAAGGGACTCTCATTCGCGTGTTTGACTACCGCAATCTGTTACAGAAATCCTAATTTTTAGGAGCCAATAACCTAGGACTGCTGTAGATCATCTCTTGGTTCTCTAAAAATTGCTTTAACAATCTTATTAAAAATGTTTTTGCTGAAAGAATCTCGCTCTTTTTTTAGACAGGGATGGACAATTGCAGTTTTACTAATTGCCCTGCTTGTTTCCCTGCCGATTTTATCGGTGGCCAGTAGTTTATTAACTAATTCCAGTCAAGTCTGGCAACATCTGATCGAAACTGTTCTCTGGGATTATCTAGTTAATTCTTTTTGGTTAATGTGTGGGGTGGGCAGCGGCGTTTTAATCATCGGTGTCGGCACTGCTTGGTTAACAACGATGTGTCAATTTCCCGGTTGTCAACAATTTCAATGGTTATTATTACTACCCCTTGCTGCTCCTGCCTATCTCTTGGCCTATACTTATACCAATATGATGGACTATTTTGGTCCGGTGCAGACGTTCTTAAGAAGTGTTTTCGGTTGGAATAGTGTCGAGGATTATTGGTTTCCTAGTATCCGTTCTCTTTGGGGGGGGATTCTGATGTTAATACTGGTGCTTTATCCCTACGTTTATCTGTTAGCAAGGGTCGGTTTTTTAGAACAATCTGTCTGTACGGTGGAGGCAAGTCGCTCCTTGGGATGTAATCCTTGGCGCAGTTTTTTTACTGTCGCTTTACCCCTAGCAAGACCGGCAATTATGGCGGGATTGGCCCTAGCTTTAATGGAAACTCTGAACGATTTTGGTACGGTGCAGTATTTCGGCATTAATGCTTTTACCACGGGGATTTATAATACTTGGTTCGGCATGGGCGATCGCATAGCAGCGGGACAGTTATCCACAGTTTTAATGGTATTTATCCTCGTTTTAGTTTTCCTTGAACAATCCTCCCGTCGTCAAGCTCGTTACTATGAAATGACCAATCGTTTCCAGTCACCGACTAAGTACGAACTAGGATTTGTTCGGAGTTTTTTGGCAATGATCTCCTGTTTTGTGCCGGTATTTCTTGGGTTTATTGCCCCTGCTTTTTATCTAGCCTATCTAGCCTTTAATCATGCCCAAGAAACTTTGAATAATGACTTTTTTACTCTATCGGGAAACAGTTTTTTTCTGGCTAGTTTAAGCGCAATTATTGCGGTGGTTTTAGCTTTAATTCTCGCCTACGGGGAAAGACTTAATCCGAATAAAACTCTTAAGGGTTCTGTGCGGATTGCGGCTGCTGGTTATGCTATCCCCGGCATCGTTATCGCAGTGGGGGTTTTAATTCCTCTCGGCAAATTAGATAACTTTTTCAACCAAGGATTAAATATCAATTTAATTCTGAGCGGCACAATTTTCTGTTTGATTTTTGCCTATGTTGTCCGGTTTTTAGCCGTAGCTTTTTCCACGTTAGAATCGAGTTTAAGTAAAATAAAACCTAGTTTAGATGATGCTTCCCGCAGCCTTGGCTATGGCACTGGTGCAACTTTAATTAAAGTGCATATTCCTCTTTTGTCGGGGGGATTATTGACGGCGGCTATGTTAGTTTTTGTCGATGTGATGAAGGAATTACCGGCTACTTTGGTGTTAAGGCCTTTTAATTTTGATACCCTAGCGGTGCGCGTTTATCAATACGCCAGTGATGAACGTTTGGTGGAAGCGGCGGCACCGGCCCTGGCCATTGTCTTAGTGGGATTAATTCCGGTAATTTTTTTAAGTTGGCAAATTTCCCGACGGGCGATCGATTAAAGTGGTGGTCGATTCCTAGACAAGTTGGCGATCGGCCAGCAGCTTAGTTCTATAGTTTAGTACAAAATAATGTTACAGTTCTTGACAAGACTACTAGAGAGGGGGGGTGTCAGTGATAGGATTCCCTAAAACCCCTTTTCTTTATTTGTGTAGAGAGAACAACATCCTATGACAGAACTTTCTGGAAAAGCTCCTAAGTTCGGTGGCAGCACGGGCGGTTTACTCGCCAAAGCCGATCTGGAAGAAAAGTACGCCATCACCTGGACAAGCAGCAAAGAACAAGTCTTTGAAATGCCCACCGGTGGCGCCGCTATCATGAACGAAGGCGAAAATCTCCTCTATTTGGCCCGCAAAGAACACGCGCTCGCTCTTGGTACCCAATTCCGGACGAAATTTAAGCCCAAAATCGAAGATTACAAAATCTATCGGATTTACCCCAGTGGTGAAGTGCAGTATCTCCACCCTGCTGATGGTGTCTTCCCCGAAAAAGTTAACGCTGGTCGTGAATTTTTCGGCAAAAAAGACCGCAATATCGGCAAAAACCCCGAACCAGCGACAATTAAGTTCTCTGGTGTCACTCCCTACGAAGCATAAATAATCCCTAAAATCGAGAGTGGGGAGTTAGATTTAGAAGCTATTTAGCCCCAAGATTTAACTTCTGACTCTCGATTTCTCTGATCGCAATCGGCTACAAGTGTTGTGCTATCCGTTTCCTGAACCATCAAAATATGATCTTCCCCGACTTCGATCGCTTTCGTCAACTGGCTGGCCAAGGTAACTTTATTCCTGTCTATCAAGAATGGATCGCTGACCTAGAAACACCCGTTTCGGCCTGGTATAAAGTTTGTGCCAATCAAGCCTACAATTTTTTATTAGAGTCGGTGGAAGGGGGCGAAACCTTGGGACGCTACAGCTTTTTAGGAGGCGATCCCGTCTGGGTATTGGAAGCGCGGGGAAACACCACCACCCAAACTTTTCGCAATGGTTCTCAAGAGATTTTTTCGGGGGATCCTTTCGAGATTTTAACCCAATGTTTAGCCCCGATTGTGCCGGTTAAATTGCCGCAATTACCCGCCGGAATAGGGGGTTTATTTGGTTTTTGGGGTTATGAATTAATTAATTGGATCGAACCGCGAGTCCCTATTTATCCCGCTACCGATGCCGATCTACCGGATGGTATTTGGATGCAGGTGGATAATCTAATTATTTTCGATCAAGTTAAACGGAAAATCTGGGCGATCGCTTATGCCGATATCCGGGGTAATAATCCCGATTTAGCAGCCGCTTATCAAGCGGCCTGCGATCGAGTGACACAGTTAGTTCTGAAGTTACGATTACCCCTACCAACTAATGCCAAAACCCTGGAATTATTACCCGTTGGTCAGGGAAAAGAATTAGTCTATGAAAGCAATACAACTCAGGAAAAATTCTGTCAAAATGTCCTAAAAGCTAAGGATTACATCAAAGCGGGGGATATTTTTCAGGTGGTTATTTCCCAGCGTTTAAATGCCAATTATCATGGTCATCCCTTCGATTTATATCGTTCCTTGCGTCTGATTAATCCTTCTCCCTACATGGCTTTTTATAACTTTAAGGATTGGCAAATTATTGGCTCTAGTCCTGAAGTGATGGTTAAGGCAGAACGGGACG
Organism: Microcystis sp. LE19-84.1B; assembly: GCF_027531875.1. NCBI lineage: Bacteria > Bacillati > Cyanobacteriota > Cyanophyceae > Chroococcales > Microcystaceae > Microcystis > Microcystis sp. LE19-84.1B. The sequence goes on from NZ_JAPZSR010000291.1 coordinate 12,271, forward strand.
AATTAGGTAAAATAAAGGCCACGGTCAGACCAATTGCCGGCACCCGTCGCCGGGGACAAAACTTCGGTGAAGATCAAGCTTTAGCAACGGATTTATTGCAAGATCCCAAAGAAATTGCCGAGCATATTATGTTAGTGGATTTGGGGAGAAATGATCTAGGCCGGGTGTGCGATCGAGGTACGGTCAAAGTGGATGAATTAATGATCATTGAACGTTATTCCCACGTTATGCACATTGTTAGTAATGTGGTGGGGTATTTAGCCACCAATAAAAGTGCTTGGGATTTATTAAAAGCTTGTTTTCCCGCGGGAACCGTCAGTGGGGCCCCGAAAATTCGTGCTATGGAAATTATCCATGAATTGGAACCCTGTCGTCGCGGTCCCTATTCAGGGGTTTATGGTTACTACGATTTCGAGGGACAGTTAAATAGTGCCATCACAATTCGCACTATGATTGTTCGTCCCCAAGGTAATCAAAATTATCTGGTTTCTGTGCAAGCGGGAGCAGGGTTAGTAGCTGATTCTGAGCCGGAGAAAGAGTATGAAGAAACCCTCAACAAAGCGAGGGGTTTATTGGAGGCAATTCGCTGTTTAAGTTAGATTTTTTAGGTTGGGAGCCAGTTAAGGGGATTTGGCCATGATTTCCGAGCAGGAATAGGGTTAACTAACTGGGGTTTGCGGCAAAAAGTTTTTCCTGGGGACAGGGTGTGGGGTGTGGGGTGTGACCCCCCCAACCCCCCCGACATCGGGGGGGGTTGGGGTGTGGGGAGTTTTCTCAGTGAACTGATAACTGATAACTGATAACTGATAACTGATAACTGATAACTGATAACTGACTCCTAACCCCACCAACAAACTTTTTGCCGCAAACCCTAGCTACTTGGGTTCAATGGTTACTAAAATCGAATAGGAGTCTGGTGGAGTCGTTGTCGTTCTAGTCAACACGAATAAAATTTGGTTATTAGCAAGGGAATCGATGCCTGGAGGTAAACTGCTACTATCAGAGGTATATACATCTACGGTTTGATCTGAATCTGAATACTGCTTATTGGCATTAAGCAACCCATTCACATGAACCACAATGGCATCTCCAGCTTTTGCCTGAACAGGTGAATCCAAAGCTCCTTCCGATCCCTCCTTGGCTGCCTTGTCCCAATCTTTGTCAGGTTCAGCAATAACACCGCAGGCAGATTCAGAGAAAGGATTAGCAGCAGGAGTGAATGTACAAGGTTTTGTTCCTTTAATAAGTTTAGCTGTAACAGCTGCTGGCACGGTAAGGACGGGTAGAGTCTTGTTCTTGGCACTCCCGCCCCCGGTATCACCTTTGACATTAAAAGGTTTGGTTAGGAGGAATAATCCCCAGATAGCTTTGGGGAAAACTCTGGTGCTGACAGAGTAGTTAACTGCCTCATTGGTAGTCATCTTTACCTGAGCGTTGGCATTCAAAATCACTTGATCACCAACTATGCGAACACAGGTATAAAAATCGTCCACATTGCCAAGGGCGGGGATTCGGTTAAAATTCCCAGGACAATTGGGGTTCTTAGCAGGCGCTGCTAACATATCGGTGACGGGGGAATGTTGCCAAGAAGAAGTAATATCGTAGTTGCCATTTTCTTTCAAGCTTGGACCATAGCGCCACAAGACTCGTGGACCAGTCAAGCTATCACCAATTCCAGGGTTCTGGGTATAGTAAACGATCTGTTCACCGAGCAGCAGATTGGGATTGCCGGGGTCGGGAATTTGGAAAGCTAGAACTGCTTGCGCTCCTTTGGGTACTTTAGTACTCGTGATCTGCTTTTCAGAATTAGCGATAATTCTTGCCCGTCTCACTTCATCTGAAACAAACTCTAGAGTACGATTAAGATTATTTTGGATTTCACTATCGGCATTAGCTCGATAATTGCTTCTGAGCAGGTTAATCACGCCATTTCCCGCCACCAAGACGGCAATCAGCATCATCAAACCTGCTAGTAAAACTTCTGTAATCGTGAAACCCGCTTGCAGACGACGATGAGCGGATTTTTTCTGTAAACGACCTAAGTGATTGATATACTCCAAATAAAAACGCATAGCTTTAACCCGTCCCAATTTCTCTGTTCTGTACTCCCCTAAATATTTAACATTTATTGCAGTCACAGAGGTTTTATTAAACTACTGGTCAATCAAGTCGAAAGGGGTTTTCGGAAACCACTGAAAATTTACTACTACCTACTACCTTCAAAATTTCCCTAGAAAACTCCCGATCAAAAATGTCTCGACCTAACTAGCTTCACCACTAACTACAGGATAGCCTAAGAAAATCCCATAGATAGTAATTGAAATATGGCCAGAAAGGTGATTTTGGTTACAGCTATTAATCGCTTTTGGGAGTGAGTGAGTTTTCGTACATTTGTATTGGTGGAATGGTTGACCCTCAAGGAGATAATAAGGCACAAGGACTGGTTACAATCAAGGATAGGTAATTTTTCGATCGATGTCATCTAAAAATAATCATGCGTCTCTTACACACCATGCTCCGGGTCAATAACTTGCAGGAATCTCTACAATTTTACTGCGATGTGCTAGGAATGAAATTATTGCGCCAGAAAGACTATCCCAATGGTCAGTTTACCCTCGCTTTCGTCGGTTATGGCGATGAAGCTAATCATGCTGTCATCGAACTGACCTATAATTGGGGAGTCGATCGCTATGAAGTCGGTAATGCTTACGGTCATATTGCCCTAGGCGTAGATGATATCTATAGCACCTGTGAGAAAATTAAAGCTCTTGGTGGCAATGTCACCAGGGAACCGGGCCCGATGAAACACGGTTCTACCGTGATTGCTTTTGTGGAAGATCCTAATGGCTACAAGATCGAGTTAATTCAACTAGGAACCCAAGCTGCTGCCGTGACTACGGCTTAAATTTATTGTCGTCAAAAACTTAAGTAGCTGGTTATAATTAAATTAAAAATGGATTTTAGGTTCGATCCCCCCTGCCCCCCTTGATAAGGGGGGTGCCGATAGGCGGGGGTATCTATCCTTAATAAGGGGGGTGCCGATCCCCCCTTAGTCCCCCCTTAATAAGGGGGGCATCTGAAAGTTTTTAATGCCTACCTACTTATGTCTGTTGAAATTGAACGGAAGTTTCTGGTTAAAGGGGATTCTTGGCGATCGCTTGCGACTGGCAAGTTGTATCGTCAGGGATATATTCCTACCCAAGATGGATTGACAACTGTGCGAGTTCGTGTAGTTGGAGATCGGGGTTATTTAACCATTAAAGGCAAGACTGAGGGCATTAGTCGCCAAGAATTCGAGTATGCAATTCCCCTAGAAGATGCGGCACTCATGTTAGAAAACCTCTGTAAGAAACCTTTAATTGAAAAGATTCGTCATCGCATTTCTCTGGATAATTTAACTTGGGAAGTTGATGAATTTTGGGGGGATAATCAAGGTTTGATTATGGCTGAAATTGAGTTAGAACAAGAGGATCAAGTCATTACTATTCCTGATTGGATCGGCGAAGAAGTCACGGGAGATGAGCGATACTACAATAGCAATTTACAGAAATTTCCCTATAAAATGTGGTGATTGTAGTATTAATTTACTCCCAGTTTAACTCTGGGTAGATAGGGCTTTTTCTGTTTCGTTTAGCTTATTTGTTACCCGTCGGAGAACGCCATTAATAAAACGATAACCTTCATCATCAGAATAACGTTTGGCTAACTCGATCGCCTCATTGATTGCTACTTTTTGAGGTATATCGAGATAGCGCATTTCTGCCACGGCAATTTGCAGGATATCCCGATCAATTCTCGGTAAACGATGTAGTTGCCAATCCACTAAAGCACTGGTTAATTCCTGTTCAATTTCCGCACGACGACGATAGACTGTACCGATTAATTCTAGGGCATATTCCCGCACTTCGTACTGACTAGATAACTGGACAATTTCGGGAAAATCTATCACGGTTCCTAAACGATTAATGGCATTGTGGGTAAGAGAAATTGCTTCTTTTACCATGGTTTGGGCGCTTTTTAGATTTGTTGCCTTAGTATCACTAGCGAGAATCCGTTCATTACCACGACTAATTTCAGCGGCGGCAGTTTCTAAGGTTTCTTGAATTTCGACGGTTAAGGTTCTAACTGCAACTAAAATTAAATCGTTTAAAGTTTGCTGTTCCAGGTTTTCAGGATTGCCTTTAATCTGACTTAAACTCAAAAGGGCAAGTTCTCGAGCAATGCGACGGGGTTGTTGACGGGGAGGCATAGAAGTTTAGAAGGAGAGGAAGGAAAATTATACAACTTTATTGATCGCTATCCGGTTGGGTTAATTTTTCTCGGCGATCAATTCTTGACTAACATCTATTTTAGCATAAAAGCTGCCAAGATTTAACTTTTCAAGTTTTAATTAGATAAAAGACAATATCTATCTTGAATCTCCCCTAATTTAGTCTCAGCTTCTTGAGCATTAATGGCTAATTGGGCAAACTCTAGAAAGCGTTTTAATTCCTTGCGTAATAAATTCCTTTCTACTTCCCAGGTTTCTCGATCTAAGGTGGGTGGCATAACGATCATATCAAATAAAGTGGCCTGTTTTTTATCGGGATGGGGGCGCAATATTCGCCCGCGACGCTGAATAAATTGTCGAGGATTACCACTACTAGCCAGAATGACTGCGTTTTGAATTGATGGCAGATCTACTCCTTCATCTAAACATCTAATTGCCACTAATCCTTGCAGATAACCCTCCTCAAATTGTTGACGAATTTTTTCTCGTTCTTCTAGGGAAGTTTCTGCGGTGTAGGTAGCAACTCGATAACCTAATTGATTGCCCAATAAATGAGTAACAGCCTCTACCTGACGACGATAATTAGCAGTGTAATTTTCCAGATAACCATCCCCACAATAAAACAAAGTATGATCCGTATCTAAACGCTCTTGCATCAGTTGTTGTAAAGCCTGTAATTTATTACTTGCTGAACCAACTAATCGTGACCTTTGCATTAACAAAGCCGTCAGGTTTTCATTACCATTTAAATTACTATTTTTCTGCAAAGTCCAGCCAATTTTTTGGGTCAATTTTGCGTATAATAAAGCCTCATTGTCGGTTAATTCAACCAAGACTGGATAATAAAAATAATTGACTAAAGCTCCTTTTCTAATAGCATCACCTAGGGTAAATTCTGGTTGTAGAATTTGTCCAAAATATTCAAGAATAGCGTCGGTTCCTTCCTGATCAAAATATCTTTCAGGAGTGGCAGATAAAGCCAATCTTAGACCTAAAGAACGGGGTAATAATTCTTCTAATCGGGGGGAACCTAAATTATGGGCTTCATCACCAACGATTAAAGTTTTATCGGGAAAAAATTTTATTTGTGATTGAAAACCCTCGCTAATAAAAGTTGAGTTAGTAGTTAAAATAGTGACAAATTTTTGATTACCCGCTTGCACATTATATAATTCTGTGGATAGTTGACTTTGCCATATATGGACACTTTCGTAGGCTAAAATCGGTTTAAGATTAAATTTTTCCGCTTCTCGTTGCCATTGATTGACTAGGTGACGATAGGGACAAATTACTAATAATACTTGCAGTTCTATCGCTTGGTAAAGTTCCATGGCAATAGCTAAAGCAGTAATAGTTTTACCGCTGCCGGTGGCCATTTTTAAAGTTCCCCGTCCCCGATTACGAAACCAACTGATAATCGCTGTATTTTGGTAGTCTCTCAACTCTAAATCGGGAGGAATTCTAGGAATACCAGAGGGATTAACTCGATAGAATCCTCGCAATTCAGCAACTTGCTTGATTTTGCGGGAACTGAGAAAATCCCTAGTTATTTTTTCCCAATCTATCCAGCAACTATTCATAGGACCTCTTGTAAAAATCAAAAATTGTTGTTAGGGTTAGGAGTCACTAGCCAGGAGTCGGTCGTCGGTCGTCAGGAGATTGTTTTTATTTATAGCGTTTCCTGTTCGCAAGAGGTTTATAATACTAAATCCTGTTTAAAAGGTATAGGGGAGCAGCGGAGCGCAGGAGCAGGGAGAAACAATCCAGAGCTTGGGAGTTAATCACCCTATTATAAATAGTTTTGGGATAAGCTCAAAAATAGCAAAAAGCCAAAAACTTAAAAACTAAAGGTTGCTCCCTATACAATGGGGATGGACTAAAAAGACCATCCCATAGCTGTCAAACCACTCTTAACTGTTATCCTAGAAACCTAGGCAATGATTGAGATAATTTACCTGGTCGCTACTTCCTCTTTTTGGGGAGTATTTTGCCGAAGTTTTTCTTGATCTTGGCGACGTTTTTTAGCATAAAGTTGGATTGTCACCGCCATTAATACCACTAAAGCTACAATTAACCAAGTGGTCAAATCGAGGGGTAATTGATTTTTAAATACTGCCAAAAGGACAATAACTACCAATAACAGGGTTGGTGCTTCATTTAATGCCCGAAATTGCTGTCCCGTCCAATTACATTCCCCTTTTTCTAGCTTCTTCATGATGCGACCACAGTAGAAATGATAGAGCAGTAAAAGAGTCACAAAGGATAATTTAATATGTAACCATCCCGATTTTAAAATTTCCGGTTCTGTGGAGATTAAACCGATCGCCATGGCCACGGTGACAATCATCCCCGGTGTGGTGATGATATTGTAGAGTCGCTTCTCCATGATCTCGTATTGTGCTTTCAGAATAGCTTGTGCGGGTTCCGTTTCTGTTGCTGCCTCCGCATGATAGACAAACAAACGTACTAAATAAAATAGTCCCGCAAACCAAACAACTACCCCAATCAAGTGAAATGCTTTAAACCAATAGTAAGCCATAGTCTATATTGTGATGTGAGTCCCGAATTAATTAGTCTAAGAGTTATCCATGCTTTCCCAGACTATCCCTATACAAAAGTTTAGACGGAAAATGGGGATTGGGGAGCAGGGAGAAGGGAGAGGGGTGTGGGGTGTGACCCCCCCCAACCCCCCCCCGACATCGGGGGGGCAGGTGGGGTGTGGGGTGTGGGGAGAGGGAATTATGAATTATGAATTATGAATTATGAAGTGGGGTGTTGGGGGAGTGGGGTTTTAGGGTTTTAGGGTTTTAGTGGAAATTACTCTATCTCCCCATTACCCTATTCCCCCATTTCCCTATCCTCTTCTAACTGATAACTGATAACTGCTCACTGATAACTGATAACTGATAACTGATAACTGATAACTGATAACTGATAACTGCTCACTGATAACTGCTCACTGATAACTGCTCACTGATAACTGATAACTGCTCACTGATAACTGATAACTGACTTCTAACCCAATGTTGGACAAAGATAAGCAAAAACTATTGATTAACTCCAAAAACTTGAGAATATTTAAATTAACATTCCGCAATATTTACAAATTCTTAAGAATTAATTGAGAAAGATTTTTATTTAACAACGATGTTATGAAGGTTACAGCGATTTGATAGAATTTCAGAATGGGGTATTCTATGCTTTTTTAGGCAGCAACGATTGAAACCCTGACCACACCTAGAAGGTGATCCTAATTAAGACAGGTAAATGAGTCAATTTCACCCACAACGATGATCTTTTTTTTGTGTAGTTTTATTGCAAAAAAAAAGTTTTTTTGACAAAAAGCACAAAGTATGATATACAATGGCGGATTTCTAGCTGCGAGTAGTTATTGGAGAGAAGGGAGCAGGGAAGTGGGGAAGTAGGGAAGTGGGGAAGTGGGGAGTGGGAAGAATAAATAAAAATAATCTCCTGACGACCGACTCCTGACTCCCATCTCCTGACGACCGATAGCTAATTATCTAAGAGCAAAGGTCGCAGAAAACCGCCATAATTCTCGTCATCTGTACCGATAAAGACTTCTATTTTACCTCTAGGAGATTCTCTGGTGGTCAGCGCCTCCACTTTGGAGCCGTCGATTTCTGCAATTTTTTGGGGATTAGGGGCAAGAATTAGGTTATTATCGGCTGTAACTTGACCTATACGGTAAACTGCACTTCTAAACACCCCCGCACTATCTGGATCGTAAGCGGAAGCTATGTAGATATTACCTTGCTTATCTACGGCTAAATCGGAGATGGGGCGAATATTTTTACCACTACCAAAAGGACTCCGAAAAGTTACCGACTGAAATTCCCCGAATTTTAAGGGATTGAACGAGATATCCGTCCAGCGAATCTTTGTACTCTCTTGACTATCGGCCCGTTCTGCGTAGATAAATAGATAACGATCGCCTTGCCGACTAACAGCGATCGCCTCTACATTTTCCACCGCTATCGGCCAATTTATTTCCTCAACTATCTTGACTTTTTGCTGGTTATATGCTAGTAAAAATAGTCTTTGAAAAGGTTTTTTGTCGCCACTTTCAGCCAACAAAAATAAGTTAGTTTCAGGGATATGAGTAATACTTTCGAGATCGTTACTCAATCCCTCTGGATTTGGCCAATCTACCCTTAAAACCTGCCATAATAGGGGTTTTTCCTGCGTAGGCAGCCGTAAAAGACTCAGCCTTGGTTGAGATGGATCACTATTTTTGCCCTTATTTTTGGCATCGTGAACCCCTAGAAAAATATCTGCTTCTACCCAAGCTAAACCACTGAGATCCGGAAGATAAGTCTCCAGTTGTCTCGATTGTTGAGCAAAAGAGACTTGCACGACCGAAAAAAAGAAAACTAGCCCTAAAATCCCTGAAAAAACAGTTTTCAATCGGCTATTCTTGCTAAAAAATGCTCTCTTCTCTAACATCTATTCCCTAACTCCTAATATCACTGATTAACTCCTCCACCACGCGATTTAAACCGACGGAATGGGAAGCTTTACATAAAATGCGATCGCCAGAATCGATCACGTCCTTCAAACGATTAATTAAATCTATATGAGTTTGAAAACATTCGCAAGCGACCCCAGTAGCGGCCTCAGCAATAAACTTAGCTTCTGGGTCATCCACCAAGACAAACAAGCGATCTATGCCTAGTTTTTGCACCCTCTCACCGACTTGGCGATGTAATTGCTCCGAAAAAGACCCTAACTCCTTCATCGTGCCTAAAACAGCAATATGACGCTGACCGGGGGTAGCCTTCAGTAAATCCAAGGCCGCTAACATTGATTCTAGACCGGCGTTATAGGTTTCATCGAGGAGTAGGATATCTGGCTCTAATTGGTAACGTTTGGCCCGACCACCGGGTAAATTAACCTTAATTCCCTGTTGTAAAGAAGTCCAATCGATGCCTAAAATTTTCGCTACGGCCAAGGCCGCCATAAAATTTAAAGCATGATGACGACCGGATAAAGGTAAGTTAAAATCTAGTCCATTGACTCGTAAAGTAGTTAAATCTAGTAATTCCCCGACTATATCGCCGCCAGAGAAGCCATAGGTAATTGTTTCCCCCTGCCATACCCGTTTAGCTGTTTCGGTAAGTAAAGGGTGATCGTAGTTAAGAACTGCTATACTACTAGAAGGAGACTCGGCCAATAACTCGCATTTGGCCTCTGCGATCGCCGACTCCGACCCTAAACGACCGATGTGAGCGGTTCCCACATTAGTAATCACCGCAATCGTCGGTTGGGCGATTTGAGCGAGCAGGGCAATTTCCCCCCGTCCCCGCATTCCCATCTCGATCACAGCACTATCGTGGGTTTCATCCAGTTCGAGGAGAGTTTTCGGCACTCCGATCTCATTGTTATAATTAGCCAGGGTTTTATGTACCTTTCCCTGGGTGGCTAGTACGGAGGCGATTAATTCTTTAGTGGTGGTTTTCCCCACCGATCCCGTAATAGCAATCACGGGTATAGTAAATTGATTACGCCACCAATGGGCCAATTGCTGATAGGTTTCCAGGGTATTCTGAACTAGGAATACAGGAATATTACTAGAGTAATTTCCCGAAACTGGCTGATCGACAATCAAGGTCGCCGCGCCTTTTTCGATAGCCATATCGATAAAATCATGACCATTAAAATTATCACCCTTTAATGCCAAAAATGCTTGTCCAGACTCAATACTACGGCTATCGGTATTAATGCCAGATAGTAAACTATCGTGGCTCAAACTTATGTCACTATTATCTGGTAAGGACAATAATTGAGCTAGTTGATTGAGGGATAAATGACAGGCCATAGACAATAAAAATACTTAGGAGTGAATTCCGAATTATCTAGAAGATGGATTTAGGTTGAAATGTGACTTAGATCACATCCGAGCGAGGGTTTCTTTTCGCTAACTTAATTAGGGCTGGCTGAATAAATCTAAAAACCTTGTTGGATCATATCTTTAAGCTTGTTTGAAATCAAAAACTGCCAGCCCTTGGAGTGATCAGGGGGGAAATTTAGGCACTTTTTGCCTGAAAATTAGGTAATTGACCCCCTGAAAATCGGTAAAACCCTACACCCCCCCCTGCCCCCAGGAAAAACTTTTTGCCGCAAACCCTAATTAGCAGGGGACGCTGCCGAAAATTTTATTAATCTGGGCATAGTCCGCAAGCTTGGCCAGGTAAGCCAAGGGTAATTTTCCTAAACTTGCCAAGCTAAAATGGATCAACTCGGTCACTACAATGACCCAAAATAGGGGCATCCTCAGAAGGGAGCATCTACTATCTAATCACAATTGACCCCTTTATGGTCATAGGCCTAAAATCCATCCGCTTACTGATTTAGGAGGGCTGAATCAAATAACCATGGCTAGTCTAAACAGTGAACAAAGACCAACAAGAGACGAAGAACAGCTACTATACGATTATTGGCTCGACCGCGCCAGGACCGATTCCCCTGAGCAGTTAATCGAGGATTTTCGTCGTCTGTTTATCGAAGGTGGCGGTTATCAAGAAGCTCCTATTTATTTAGCCCTAGAGCGTCTTGTCAAGGCTAAGGATGCCGAAATTCGTTTTTATCATTTCTTTAACCGCTGCTGTCATATTTTAGTGAATCGATGGCAAACGCAGCCCACCCATCAGCCAGCAATTCCCGAATTGGTATCGCTGCTGGAAAATTTGCCCTCCCCACGTCCCGGACATTACAGCAGCCCCAATAATTTGCGCCATCTGGTCAAAAATTTTACCCTCTCGGATGACTACGTTAGGCTGCAGCGTCTGGCGAGAATTATTAGCGGCCAATGCAGCGAAAAAACCGCCGCTTCCCTGGGAACCCTGATTAATCGTTATCCCTATCTCTATAATTACTATTTACTCGGTGATGACAGTCCCCGAGAACAGCGACAAACCGTTAGACGTATTAAAGTGAAAACCGAGAGCCGTTTCGAGGTAAATCTCTCTCGTTATGTCACCTATCAGGTACGTTTGGCACGGGCAGCCCATAGCCCAAAAATCAGGGAAGAAGCGGGGAGAATCATTCAACCAGTGGAAAATCCCACCCTGCTCAATGATAAGGAGCTAAATCGCACCCTCAAGTATTATCTGGGGACGGTAGCAGGAAATTATACTTATAAGAATCTTTCGCTAAATTTTCTGGCGAATACAGTTTATACCCGTACCTATAAAGATTTTAAAAATGATCTCTACGATTATCTAATTACCTCCTTAGACTACGGCAAGGGGCAATTTGACCAAAAACTCGACGATATCCTGCAAAATACTCTACCCCACTGCGATCAACAAAAACCGAGTGAATTTCTCATGCTGCGTACTTCTAGCCAACTGTTAAATTATCTGGTGGTGGAAAGCGGGCAAAAACCCGATCATTACCTTCTTATGGATATGATCACCAATATGGGGGTAACTCAGACTGTGGGATTATTGCTCAAGTTGGTTTTGATCTGTCCCCAGGCAAAACCCCACTTAGATAAACGTTTTTCGATTCTATTTAACCACTACGAGAGTTATTCTCGCGATCAAGTGCCTTGGTTGGTTAAATCCCTAGAAAATCTGCAAGTAGCTTTTAGTATTCATTTCGGCCAAGCTGATTTGTCCTGTCTCCGTCAAATCTAGTGATGGGAAGTGGGGAAGTGGGGAAGTGGGGAAGTGGGGAAGTGGGGAAGTGGGGAAGTGGGGAAGTGGGGAAGCTGTCTCATCACCCTATCACCCCAAAACCCTATCATCCTATCTCCTCCTGCCTCGGGGCCTCCTGAATCAATCCGTCAAATCGATTAAAAAGTTAAGTAATCTCAACTTCTAGCCAATGGCACCCCAGAGCTAGGAGATAATTAAGCCATCGTCATTTGGGCTGCGTTTATCCGTGAAAATTATCGTTATCGGCAGTGGTGGTCGAGAACACGCTCTAGCTTGGAAACTACTGCAATCGCCTCAAGTAGAACAAGTGTTCTGTATTCCAGGGAATGGGGGAACGGCAATTTTACCTCAATGTGAAAATATACCCATAGCAATGGAGGATTTTGCCGAAATTAGCCGCTTTGCCCAGGAAAATCGCGTCGATTTGGTGGTTGTCGGGCCAGAATATCCCCTCTCCCTCGGCATTACCGATCATCTTCTCGGCCAAGAAATTGCCGTTTTTGGCCCCACACAAACCGGGGCCTTAATTGAATCGAGCAAATCCTGGGCCAAAGAATTAATGAGCGAAGCAGGAGTTATCACCGCCGCCTCGGAAACCTTTACCGATGCAGAATTAGCAAAAACTTATATCCGAGAGCAAGGAGCGCCAATTGTGGTGAAAGCCGACGGATTAGCCGCAGGAAAAGGGGTAATTGTCGCCGAAACCCTAGATACAGCCCTAGAAGCGATCGATGATCTTTTTACCAGTGGCTTTACTAAAGTCGTGGTGGAAGAATTCCTAGAAGGGGAAGAAGTGTCTATCCTCACCCTCACCGATGGGATCAGCTTTCGTTCCCTGCTACCCGCCCAAGATCACAAGCGCATCGGTGAAGGCGATACCGGCAAAAATACTGGCGGTATGGGAGTTTATGCCCCCGCACCCATAGCCACCGCCGCCATTATCGAAGCGGTGGACCGAGACATCCTTGCCCCCATCGTCGCCACCCTACAAAAACGCGGCATTGACTATCGAGGAGTCCTCTACGCGGGTTTAATGATTTCCCCCGCCGGAGAGCCAAAAGTTCTTGAATTTAACTGTCGTTTTGGCGATCCCGAAACCCAAGCGGTTTTACCCCTACTGGAAACTCCCCTGGCACCGCTGCTGCTGGCTTGCGCTCAACAAAAATTAACTGATTTCCCCTCTTTACAATGGCGCTCCGGTAGTGCCGTTTGTGTGGTGGCCGCGTCTGCCGGTTATCCCGACCACTACGAAAAAGGCCAGTTAATCACTGGAATTGAGGCCGCTGAAACCGCAGGGGCGATCGTTTTCCACGCCGGCACGGTTTTAAAACACGGCGATATTTTCACCGATGGCGGCCGGGTTTTGGGTGTCACGGCGATGGGAGCCAATTTTAATCAGGCGATCGAACTTGCCTATCAATCGGTGAACAGGATACACTTTCAGGGCATCTATTATCGTCGCGATATCGGCCACCGGGTACGGGAAAAATAAGGGTCAGTATTGAGGTAGGGGTAAGGGGGAATAGTTATGGGTTTTGAGGATTAATTTAGCAGCCAATTGCCCCTTTTTTCGGCATCTCTCACCGCTAATCCTCACCTCTTTCTAGGGTAATCCCTGACAAAAGCGCATCTGACTGGTCAAAAAACCAGTAACTATTGATAAAATCATGAAACTGAATCGCCCAACCAAATTGCCATCCCTATGCGAATTTTGCTCTATTCTTATAACTATTATCCCGAACCGATCGGCATCGCTCCCCTGATGACAGAATTGGCGGAGGGATTGGTTAAAAGAGGTCATCAAGTCAGGGTTTTGACGGCTTTTCCTTGGTATCCTAATAGTGAAATCGATCCCGAATACCGAGGAAAAATCTATCTGGAAGAAGAACGCAACGGTGTTAAAATTCAACGTTCCTACGTTTGGGCGCGCCCCCAAAGAAGTTTAAAAAATCGAATTTTCTTTGAATTGAGCTTTGTTTTTTTGAGTTTCTTTCAGGCTCTCAAAGGCGAAAAACCCGATCTAATTTTCTTAACCGTCCCCGGATTACCCGTTTGCGTTCCCGCCGCTTTATTGAGTAAATTATATGGGGTGCCGATTATTCTAAATTTACAGGATATTCTGCCCGATGCGGCAGTTCATGTGGGATTATTAACTAATCAGAAAATGATTAAGGTTTTTAGCAGTCTCGAAAAATTTGCCTACAAAACTGCCAGCAAAATCTCAGTTATTGCCGATGGTTTTACCAAAAATCTCCTCACTAAAAATGTGCCGAGTCAGAAAATTATTGAAATTCCTAATTGGGTCGATGTCAGCTTTATTAAACCTTTGCCGAAAAACCATAATTATTTTCGCCAAGAAAATAATCTTGAGGGCAAGTTTGTTGTTTTATATTCTGGCAATATTGCCCTAACCCAACCCTTAGAAACTCTGATCGATGCCGCAGTTCACTTAGTTAATATTCCTGAGATTCAAGTGGTAATTGTTGGTAAAAAAGAGGCACTCGATCGCCTAGAAAAGTATCGCCAACAACAGGGGGCCAGTAATGTGCTTTTATTACCCTTTCAACCCCGGGAAAAATTACCAGAAATGTTAGCCGCTGCTGATGTGGGTATGGTGATGCAAAAACATAACGTTATTTCCTTTAATATGCCGTCCAAAATTCAGGTATTATTAGCTAGTGGTCGTGCTATTATTGCTTCTGTTCCCGCCGATGGAACCGCTGCTAGGGCGATCGAGCGTAGTGGTGGTGGTTTGGTGGTTACTCCTGAAGATCCGGAGGCATTAGCTACGGCTATTTTAAAGCTATACAAAAACCCAGATTTAGCAACTATACTAGGAGAAAAAGGACGACAATACGCAGAAGAAAATTATGCTTTTGAAAAGACTTTGGATCAATACGAAAATCTTTTTTCTCAAGTAGTTAGTTAATAGACCTCTTGTAAAAATCAAAAATTGTTGTTAGGGTTAGGAGTCAGTAGCCAGTAGTCAGTAGTCAGGAGAATTAAGAAGGAGTAATAATCAGTTAAATGGTCTATTTACAGACTTTATGCCATTTAATCCTTATTTTTGCCATTTTTGAACCCTGAAAAATTAATTATGCAAGAGGTTTAATAATTAGGGAATGGGAGAATGGGGGAATTCAACTAAAACCCTAAAACCCTAAAACCCTAAAACCCCAACACCCTAAAACCCTAAAACCCTAAAACCCCACCATCTAACCCCTAACTCCCAATTCCCTATTTTCATGTTTGATAATTTCTCAAAAAAACTCCCCTGGCAAAGTCTCAAACAAGCGATCGCTTTTGTCTTAACAATTATTGCCTTAACTCCAGTGGTTACAGCTTTAATTTCTAGTGTTAATCAGCCTCAAATCCAATCGAATATTCAACTATATCAAACCAATCTCAACCTACAAGCTACGACTCTAAGCAGCGATGCTGATCCTAATAGCGAGGAATTTGCTAATCTTAAATTAATTCAAACTTCCCTGATCGGTGAAGAACCCTACAGCACCGCCGAGGAACAGTATTTATCCGCCCAGAAAAGTGCCAAAAAAACAATCACCGAACTAAAAAAATCAGCAGTTAATCCCGAACAAAAAAAATCCCTTGAGCGGGAAATCAATTCCCTAAAGGATTTAGAACTGAAATTAAGTCTCATTCAAGCTAGTCAAGGTGACTTGGATTCAGCACGGCAAATCTGGCAAGACATCAAGGAAAAATCAGCATTTGAGAACTATAAACCTGCTATTTTACAAAATGCGCTGCTGTTAGAGGGATTGTACAGTGAACCCCCCGAAATTGCTGCCGATGCTGAAGCGAGAATCGATCGCAATTTTCAAGGATGGTTTCGTTATACCATTCTGGAAAAATTATATAGTCTCGAAAATCGTCAAGAGGATTTACTCGCTTTAGAGGAAGAACAGAGTGAAGTGGCGGCTAATGCGTTAATTAAACTAATTTTAGTGGCTTTGTTGCCTCTTATCGGCGGTTTAATCGGTTTTGTGCTGTTGATCTTTTTATTAGTGCAGTGGCTTCTCCGTCAACAGCGAGCGCTGCTCTTTTTAGATGATAGTCTCGCTTGGCAAACTAAGTGGGGAGGAGAAACCCTCTGGTGGGGAATAATTATCGGTTTCTTTTTCGTCGGACAAATTGTTTTACCAGTAATTTTCGGGATTTTATCGAGTTTCTTGAGTCTCAATCCCGAAAAATTTAACCTAGAAGCTAAAGCAATATACGTTGTAGTTAGTTATTTAGCCTTAACAGTGAGCAGTTTATCGGTTTTATACCTAGCAATCAAGCCTTTTCGCCCTTTACCTCCCGATTGGTTTCGTTTTAAACTCTTTAGTCCTTGGCTCCTCTGGGGATTAGCCGGCTATTTCGTCGCTTTACCCCTCGTTATTATCGTTTCTTTGCTCAATCAACTAATTTGGCAAGGACAAGGAGGCAGTAACCCGCTGCTGACTTTAGCCCTAGAATCCCAGAATACCTTCGCTTTGCTCTGTTTTGGCTTTACTGCTTCCCTTGCCGCTCCTTTTTTCGAGGAAATTGTCTTTCGCGGCTTTTTACTAGCTTCTTTGACTCGTTATCTGCCTGTTTGGGGTGCGATTGCGCTTAGTAGTTTGATTTTTGCTCTTGCTCACCAAAATTTGTCAGAAGTGCTGCCTTTAACCGTACTAGGTTGTGTTCTTGGCTTTGTTTACACCCGCTCGAAAAATTTATTATCCTCGATGTTGGTTCATAGTCTCTGGAATGGTGGCACCCTGTTAAGTTTATTTTTATTGGGCAGCGGTGCGGGTTAGGTGAGGCAAAAAGTCTCTTAGTCTAGAGATAAGTAATCGTCCCCTGTCAACCCTTGCACTTAATTAGATAACCACATCGTTGCTCACCTTGATTGATCCAGTGAGTCCGTTCGATCGTACAATCGGGCAGCAGCAGCGCAAACATTTCTAATTCATGGCCACAGATACTGGGATAGGAACCAGCCACCTCCGCAATAGCGCAATGATGCTCGGCTAGGACATAACTATTTTCTGCTTCCAGTGCCACTAATTCTGCCATGTAACCCTCCTCTTGGCGAATTTCCAGCAATTTTCTCATTCTTTCCCCTAAAGACCCCTTGCCGAGGCGCAATTGATATTCTGCCGCTTTGCGTTGCCACTGTTTTTTGAGAATTTCCCCCACCTGTTGCTCTCCCACCGTCTCCACCAGAGTATTGAGGAAAGAAACAGCGAAATTATCGTAATTATGGGGAAAACGGCCCCGACCTTGACGACTGAGACGATAAATGTGCTGGGGTCGTCCTATCTTATTTTGTACCGCAAAATATTCGATCAGTCCTTCCCCCTCCAAATCCTTAAGATGGCGGCGCGTCGCTTGCGGACTAATACTTAACTCCTCAGCCAAGTCTTGGGCGGTAGATTGACCGTTTTTGAGCAAATATTGCAGAATATCGTCTTTCGTCGAGGCGGGTTGAGTCGTGGTCATGATACCAAAAACAGAGGCTTTAGCGTACAATTGCTGAGGGTCAAGGAGCGGCCAATTACCCCTACAGAGTAACTTGAATAACAGAGGTTTATCAGCATCCTCTCAAATTTTCCCTGACTTTGACAACAGCTTTGTTGTTAATCTATTATATAATCAATTTAAACAACTTTCTTGTTGTTTAACTGCCTCCCCTGCCTACCGCGTAGAGAGAACACTAACCCCCATGAGTGCAACCACCGTTAAAAACCTCGTTAACCAACCCTACAAGTACGGTTTCATCACCGATATCGAATCGGAAACCATCCCTCGCGGTTTGAATGAGGAGATTATTCGCCTAATTTCAGCGAAAAAGAAGGAACCGGAATTCATGCTCGATTTTCGTCTCCGGGCCTACCATCAATGGCAAAAGATGACCGAACCCAGTTGGCCGCACGTTTCCTATCCTGCCATTGATTATCAAAATATTATCTACTACTCTGCACCTAAACAGAAAAAAGAAAAACTCAACAGTCTGGAAGAAGTTGACCCCACTTTAATCGAAACCTTTGAAAAATTAGGCATTCCCCTTTCGGAACAAAAACGCCTTTCTAACGTCGCCGTCGATGCTATCTTTGACAGCGTTTCTATCGCCACAACTTTTAAAGAAAAACTAGCAGAACAGGGGGTGATTTTCTGTTCTATCTCGGAAGCTTTACAGGAACATCCCGACTTAGTGCAGAAATATCTCGGCAGTGTAGTTCCCGTGGGTGATAATTATTTTGCCGCCCTTAATTCTGCCGTTTTTAGCGATGGTTCCTTTGTTTTTATCCCCAAAGGTGTCGTCTGTCCGATGGAATTGTCCACCTATTTTCGGATTAATAACGGTGAGACAGGACAATTTGAAAGAACTTTAATTGTCGCTGAAGAAGGGGCATCGGTAAGTTATTTAGAAGGTTGCACCGCTCCGATGTACGATAGTAATCAACTTCATGCCGCCGTCGTGGAATTAGTCGCCCTCGATAATGCGGATATTAAATATTCGACGGTGCAAAATTGGTACGCTGGCGATGCCAATGGGAAGGGAGGTATTTATAATTTCGTCACTAAAAGGGGTCTGTGTAAAGGAGTTAATTCTAAAATTTCTTGGACGCAGGTGGAAACCGGTTCAGCGATTACTTGGAAGTATCCCAGTTGTGTCTTAGTTGGCGATAATTCCGTCGGGGAATTCTACTCAATTGCCCTAACTAATAACAAACAACAGGCCGATACAGGTACGAAAATGATTCACATTGGCCGCAACACCAAAAGTACGATTATTTCTAAGGGAATTTCGGCAGGTAACTCCCAAAATAGTTATCGCGGGTTAGTGAAAATGGGACCGAAAGCCAAGGGAGCAAGAAATTACTCCCAGTGTGATTCTATGCTGATTGGAGATAATGCCGAAGCTAACACTTTTCCCTATATTCAGGTGGATAACAACAGTGCTAAAGTAGAACACGAAGCTTCCACTTCTAAAATCGGTGAAGACCAATTATTCTACTTCGCACAACGGGGCATTTCCGAAGAAGATGCTGTCTCTATGTTAGTCAGTGGTTTCTGTAAGGATGTCCTCAGTAAATTACCGATGGAATTCGCCGCCGAAGCTGATAAACTCCTCAGTCTCAAGCTCGAAGGAACCGTCGGATAACCGGTAAAGTAGGGTGGGTTAGGCGATAGCCGTAACCCACCAAAAGCTAAGTTAGGTGATAGCCATAACCCACCAAAAGCTAAGACAATTTATCCATCAATTGATGATTCGCCGTCAACCCCAAAAACTAATATTTTTGTTCTAGAAAAATATCTCATGAGTGAAGTAATTTTATCGGTAAAAAATCTGACCGCTAGTATTGACGGAAATCAGATTCTTAAAGGAGTTAACCTCGAAATTAAAGCAGGGGAAACCCACGCAATTATGGGACGCAATGGCTCAGGAAAAAGCACCTTTTCCAAAGTAATCGCCGGACATCCCGATTATGAAGTAACTGGGGGAGAAATAATTTATAAAGGCGAAAACCTTTTAGATAAAGAACCCGATGAACGAGCGCTTATGGGTATCTTTCTCGCTTTCCAATATCCCCTCGAAATCCCCGGCGTTAGTAACCTAGATTTTCTTCGCGTTGCCTATAATGCCCGACAAAAATATTTAGGCTTGGAAGAATTAGATAGTTTTGACTTTGAGGAATTAGTCGAGAAAAAACTAGAAGTTGTCCAGATGAACCCTAGCTTTCTTGGCAGAAGTTTAAACGAAGGTTTCTCCGGTGGTGAGAAAAAACGTAATGAAATCCTCCAAATGGCTTTATTAGAACCCACTTTAGGAATTCTCGATGAAATTGACTCCGGTTTAGACATCGATGCTTTGCGAATTGTTGCCCAGGGAGTCAATCAATTAGCTACCCCCGATAACGCTTTTTTACTTATCACTCACTACCAGCGTCTGCTCAACTACATTGAACCCGATGTTATTCATGTTATGTACGATGGGCGCATTGTCACCAGTGGCGGTAAAGAATTAGCTCTCGAATTAGAAAGAACTGGCTACGATTTCCTTGACGAACAAGTATTAGCCGTTAAGTAATCTAGCTATCAGTTATCAGTTATCAGTTACCAGTTATCAGTTATCAGTTATCAGTTATCAGTTATCAGTTATCAGTTATCAGTTATCAGTTATCAGTTA